>QOQI01000003.1 GCA_003332035.1 Paracoccaceae bacterium | reverse complement strand
GGGTGAGTTTGTCAATAACTCTAATTTAGACAACCCTAAAGAGGATAAAATTTGCGCACCTAATCCATATTGTCTAAGTGTCCTAGGCGAAGTATTCTCACTGTTTTCTATTTTCATAGCGGTATCGCGTAGTAAAACAACCACACCTCGCCCCTCTTTTGCTACCATTTCCATAGCGGCTCCAAATTCATCTGCCCTACCCCTTTGGCCTGCACCAACTATATCTAGCATAGGATCCATTGCGTGCATTCTCACCAAAACAGGGTTATCGCCTGTAAGATCACCTTTGCTTAAAACAATATGTTGATCACCGTGAGTTTCATCTTCATAAACTCTCATTTCCCACTCACCGCCAAACTCTGACAAGATCTTTGTTGGCTCGTTAGATCTAACAAGATTGTCATTTCGCCGGCGGTAAGCAATGAGATCACTTATTGTACCTATCTTTAATCCATGTCTCTGGGCAAACCCAATGAGTTCTGGAAGACGAGCCATCGTTCCATCTTCATTCATGATCTCACAAATAACACCTGACGAGTTCAATCCCGCCAAACGCGATATATCGACTGCTGCCTCTGTATGACCTGCTCTAACTAGAACACCGCCACTTTTTGCTCTCAAAGGGAACACATGTCCTGGTGTCGCTATATCGGACATACCTTTCGAAGCATCAATAGCTACTGCCACAGTTCGGGCTCTGTCATGAGCAGAAATTCCTGTTGTAACACCTTCGCGCGCCTCTATAGAGATCGTAAAAGCTGTTTCATGCCTAGATGAATTATTCGTACTCATCAATTCTAAACCTAACTGGTCAACTCTTTCAGATGTTAAGGCCAAACAAATTAAACCACGACCATAGGTCGCCATAAAATTTATCGCATCTGGAGTTGCCATTTGAGCCGGAATTACGAGATCACCTTCATTTTCGCGATCTTCATGATCAATCAAGACAAACATCCTACCATTTCGGGCATCTTCGATAATTTCCTCTACGGACGATATCACGTCTCGATAATTATCTTCTACAATTCCGGGCTTATCAAAATTCATCAGATATCCTTAAAAAGAGATGAAATATTCACAACGCTTGTGAGATAGCAGTTTTTCTTAAAAGTTCAAATACAGCTAACACATTTTTACCCTGTTTTTTAAATCCGTTATCAAGCCGAAGCATTTCTTCAAAAGTTAAATAAAAAAACTGGTATCATTAATTGATTATTATTCTTGCACTGCCACAACTCGCTTTGGATTCTGAGACAATTCTTGCAATTGATAAAGTGCAACCGCAGCGGCATTCGATACATTTAAAGAACCAAAATCAGTCGAGAACGGAATTTTAACCATAAACTCCACTGTCTCCTTAGTACGAAATCTTAAGCCAGACCCCTCGGAGCCCAAAACTATTGCCGTTGGCCGACGCGAAATTTCCTCGATATCTGTTAATATATTTTCTGCTTCACCATCAAGCCCAATACAAATAAATCCCATTTTTTCAAGATGCTGAATCGTATCTGCTAAATTACGGATGCGAATGTAAGGTTGTCTTTCCAATGCTCCACTAGCACTTTTTGCCAGTGCGCCAGTTTCCGAAGGACTATGGATCTTTGTTCCCACAACAGCACTCGCGCCAAATACTTCTGCAGACCGCAAAATAGCACCAATATTATGAGGATCTGTAACTTGATCTAACAAAATTACTCGAGGCGGATTACTTGCAGAATTCATAATTACATCTTCTAAAGATCCCCATTGTAAAGCTTCTACCTCTAGTACTGCGCCCTGATGAACGGAATTTTTGTCAATAGGCGGTTTAAATTGACGAGCATCAAATACTTCCGGGGTTAAGCCAGAAACAGAAATACTCTCGCTAAGTTTCGCTGCAGCATTTTTTGTCACCATCAATCTAAATTTTTTTCTATTCTGGTTCACTAGAGCATCACGGACAGCATGCAGGCCAAAAATCCAATAGGTCTGTTTCTGAGCAGTTTTTTCTTCTTTTTCTTTTTTTATTACCCATTTTGGTTTTTTCATAAAAAACTGCCTTTTGATAAATTTTGTTTCGATAAACCTTTGCACCAGCTAACACATGCAGTTAATTTTTTGAAGCGACAGAAAGGGTTGTCGGATCTAGAATATTTTATCATTGACCTCTTTTCCAGTCACTTGTAAGCAACCGATTAGATTGAAAAATCAAAAGTGGGCGACAGGCCGCAAGGTGTGGCAGGGGACTGTAACTCCCTCGCGGAGACGCACGCCTGGTTCGATTCCAGGGTCGCCCACCACTTCAGTAAAAAAAATTTATCGGCAAAAATGTTATATAGCTAAGTTTTATCTTTCTCAGCGATCCAATTGTGGTCAGGATGGTTTTTAAATCGCCATTTTCTTAATGGGCCAGCCATCACATTTAAATAGTACATCTCATACCCATAGGGCACAGCACATGGATGATGTCCCTTTGGAACCAATACAACATCGTGATTTTCTACTGTCATTGTCTCATCAAGAGAGCCATCTTCAGTGAAAACCCTCTGATGTCCATAGCCTTTTGATGGATTCAAACGATGATAATATGTCTCTTCAAGATAAGTCATATTTGGAAAATCATCCTCATCATGTCGATGTGGAGGATAAGATGACCAATGACCCGAAGGTGTAAAAACCTCAGTCACCAGCAAGCTGCTTGCAACATCTCTGTCCTCCATCGCTATATTGTTTATATACCTGGTATTAGTTCCCTTTCCACGAGCCGTTAGCTCAATTCCGGTGGGGCCGATCTGAGTAGCTTTGTATTTTTTCGTACAAGGTGCTGAGCAAACTGCAAGTGTACATTGTGTAGCAGGATCGACAGACCAATTAGTTTCACTGGGCACATAAACGCAATGCGGTGGCGATTTTTCGAACACATCTAAACGGTCGCCCAGCATTCCAAACTTTTTACCGTCTGCTACGATTTCTGCATGCCCTTCAACTAGAACTAGGATGACCTCTTCATCGAAAGTTTCCTGTTTTATTAACTGGCCCTCTTCCAATAAATATAAACTGAAACCTACATAACCCCATCCAGCCTTTTTGGCCGAGATATCATGAATTTTTCCTACAGTACTGGCAGGCTTCATTAATAATTTAGACATAATAATTCCCTAGCTATTTTTATGTTCAAGAGCCTTGAAAACTCCCCTCAACTCAGCCAGCCCCTTTAATCGACCAATAGCAGGATATCCTGGCATTGCATTCCGCCCATGATCATCAAGGATATTTTGACCGTGATCAGGTCGCATGGGAATAGACCAGTCTTCCCTTCCCTCAGCCTTACGACGACTTTCTTCTCGAACAATTTCAGAGATAGTCGCAATCATATCTGTGTTTCCTGACAAATGTTCGTCTTCGTAGAAACTAGTTGGTTTTTTTTCTTGTTCTCTAGTCACATTTCTCAGATGAAGGAAATGAATGTGCTGTCCCAGTCGGGAAACCATTCCAGGTAGATCATTCTCAAAACCGGTTCCCAATGAGCCAGTACAAAGAGTTATTCCATTAGCCTTGCTTGGGTGAATATTTAATAACCAATTGTAATCTTCTTCCGTAGACATAATACGGGGCAAACCCAGCAGAGGCCACGGAGGATCGTCAGGATGACAACATAGACGCACCCCCAGTTTTTCAGCAGTTGGGACGACAGCGTCCAAAAAATATTTAAAATTTTCTCTTAACTTATCAGCGTCAATTCCAGAATAACCTTCCAGTCTTGTTTTTACTTCCTCAAAAGTTAAGTTCTCTCCAGCACCAGGCAAACCTGCTGTGATATTTTTAGTAAGAAGTAATTTTTTTTCTGTTGAAAAACTTTCAAAACGATTTTTTGCTTTATCTACCAAATGTTTTTCGTAATCATTTTGAGCATTGATCCGCTCCAGAATGAAACAATCAAAAGCAATAAAATCTAACAAATCAAAATACATAGCGGTAGCTCCACTAGACATTGGAGCAGCCAGCTCGGTACGAGTCCAATCAAGAATTGGCATGAAGTTGTAACAAATCACATTTATGCCTAGTTCTGATAAGTTTTTCATCGACTCAATCCAAGCTTTTATGTGCTCGTCTCGTGGGTGAGAACCCGTTTTTATAGTCTCACTGACCGGTAAACTTTCAACTACTTCCCATGATAAGTGGGTTGGCTGACTTTTTGACCCAGTAATTTCTTTTAATCTGTAAGAAATTTCTTCTTTCTTCCAAACTATTCCTGGTTCCAAATGATAAAGTGAAGTAACTATACCGGAGGCGCCAGTTTGCCTAATATCACTTAAAGTGACTTTATCTTTTGGCCCAAACCATCGCCAAGTTTCAATCATGATCGCTCCATATATCAAATTTTGATGAGATCCCAAACCGATCTGCTAATAGTTTAAATTGCTTGATAGTGACCGGATCAAGAACAACACCATTTTTATCTCTGTCATGAGCAGTTTGCCATTCTCTATCTCCTGGTGCCATTACAACAGACTTTTCTTTAGTCTCACTATTCCGCAGTAAATTAAGATATCTCTGCATACCTTGCTTTAGTAAAAAGGAACCTAAAAATCCTTCTGGATCTATAGCAATTACAAATGCTCCTAATTCTCTTGGTGTTGTCATATCTGGACCTGACATTGGCAGTAACTCAGGTGATAGTTTCATTCCTGTTAAAACTGCCGAGAAAATTTCCGAAATACCCCCAAGCCCCGCCCCTTTAAACCCAAACCGTGCTCCAAGAGGATCAAGCATTTCAGCAACATGCGGGTCGAGTGTAGAATTCCCA
Source organism: Paracoccaceae bacterium (assembly GCA_003332035.1). Classification (GTDB taxonomy): domain Bacteria; phylum Pseudomonadota; class Alphaproteobacteria; order Rhodobacterales; family Rhodobacteraceae; genus Salinivivens. The sequence continues at coordinate 68,026 of QOQI01000003.1, read as the reverse complement.
ATTTTATCAGAAGCAACGTCCTGGGGTAATTTTTGATCTAATGAACGAAAAAGTTCAACTCTATTAAAAGGTACCGAACTTGTTGCCATATCAAAAAGCCATGGGTCTGGCTCACCTGTAGGAACGGCCATTGAAATCGGGTTTGTCCCATGAAACCTTTCTGCCCCATCAAATAGTCTCACAAAACTATCAGAATTGCAGAAAGCTAATGCAATCATATCTTTTTTAGCTGCGTGTAGCGTGTAGGCACCTGCTGGGCCAAAGTGAGATGAGTTCGTAATACCAACCGCCGCAATGCCCGTTTTTCTTGCCATTTCAATGGCGTGATCCATTGCCGTATAGGTTGGCAAAGCACCCTGGGAGTGATCTCCATCTAGCAATCCACTACCCAACTTTAACTTTTTAAATTTTATAGAAGGGTTTTTATTAAGTCTACCAGTCTCCAAAACATTAATATAATGAGGTATCAAGCGAACTCCATGACTATCAACGCCAAAGCGGGTGCCATGCATGACACTAGAAACGCAGGCACTGGCAACATTTTGCTCCGCACCTATCAAATCAAAAAGTTTAAGACAAAAGTCCTGAATTTTATTGAGTGGTTTTGGTGTCATTTTCACCTTTTGTAACTTCATCCTGAATATTGATGCCATTCAGTTTTCCAATATGATCGACGAGCATCGGGACATAATCATCACCAGCGCCAATTGCAGTAGCATGCATGTAATACTGTTTAGCGGCAGCACTCATTAAATTAGCCATTCCAGCATCATGTGCCATCTGATTGACATAGCTGATATCTTTTGCGGCATTTGTTAGTGTGAATTTATGGGCATCTGGATCTCGACCTACTAAATACCGCATGAATGTTTCAAAGAAACCTGTATTTAGCCGACTATTACCAATTACATCATTTACCTTTTGCGGAGAAATGCCAGATTTTGCAGCTAAAACTGTAGCTTCAGAATAAAGTGCTCCATAACTCATTGCGAGGAAATTCATTATTAATTTCATTTTATGACCTGAACCAATAGGCCCTAAATGAGTTGCAGTTGCTGACCATGAACCAATTATTGGCTTAACAGTCTCAAAAATATGATCATCTGCACCTACCAAAGCATCTAAAGTTCCTAGGGCTGCCTCTTTTGGTGTTCGGCCAAGCGGAGCATCAACAAATTCTATACCCACTTGTTTCAAAGCTTTCGACATACGCAGCGATGACTCGGGATCTGAAGTGGATGTATCGATAACAATCACCCCAGTTTTAGCATTCTCTATAATACCTCCTGGACCTTCTAAAACAGTTTCTACCTGATCAGAGTTTGCGAGGCATAAATGAATTATATCAGCAGATTTCATTAAGGTAGCTATTGATTCAGCCTCAACCGCACCTTTTTTAACCAAATCATCAATCGGAGTGCGATTTTGGTTACCTTTTATTATAAGTGGGTAGCCATTTTTAAGTATATTTGCAGCCATACCATGACCCATAAAACCCACACCAATAAAACCTATTGTTGGTTTTTCACTCATTAGCCTGCTCCAAATATATTTTTAAATTTAACAATACATTTGCGGAAACCATCTTCAAAATCTCCATTTCCAGGGTGATAAACGCTTTCAAATGAAATCACTCCTTCATAATGGTCTTTAATAAGAGCCGCTGCCATATCTTTAAAAAGAGGACCTAACTGCCCCTCGCCCATTTCTTTTACAGTTAGTGTTGCTTTCGGTGTATCAACAATAACATCTTTAATGTGAATATGTCCTAGGTACCCGCCTCTTACCTCTTCATACCCATCAGGAAATGCTAATTCGTGACACCAACAATTGTTTCCAGGGTCCCACAAGACTTTTAGAATATCTTTTGCATTCAGCTCATCTATCAATTTTCGAGCTGTATAGTTCGAATTGACCATCGTACCGTTACCTGTTTCAACTGCTAGCTTTACTCCTGCGCTTCGAGCAAATTCTACAGCAGGTTCTATCATAGGAGCCATAGTATCCCATGCACCATGCGCGACATTCCACTTTTCTGCTCCGTTAAATCCCCATAATATTTGTTCTTTTTTTTGCGTCATTATTCGAACGAATGGAGACCCAACAATATGAGCCATCTCAACTACTCTTTTAAGGGCGTCCATATGCTTGATGTGTAACGTATCACCCGGTTTGTTTTGAGAAGTCATTCCAGCAAATATATGACGTGAAAGACAACTCACTGGCTTACCGCGATCTCTAAGGAGATTATCAATATCTTTTATTTCAGTTTTAGAGTGATCACCAACCTCTTTCTCACCAACAAACTGTAGCTCTGCATACTCAAGATCAAACTCATCCATAACATCTACAGAGTGAGCCAGATCGCGACTTATGCCATCACAAATTACACCTAATTTCATTTTGATCTCCTAGCGATGCAGTTCAGCACCAACGATATCTTCAATAACACGAGTACATACCCAATTGTCACCATTCGGATATTTAGTTCGGCCAGCGTGAAATACCTGCATTGCTGCTGAAGCAGTATGCATTGGAACCCCAAGATTTTCTGCAAGGTTTAACGAAATCGTTAAGTCTTTGTGCATTGTATTTATGTGACTTCCAGTACCTTCAAATTTTCGATCTATGATTTTTTCCAAGGCATTATTCACTATTCCACAGCCAGCAGAAGATGTTGAAAAAACTGTATGCAAGACTTCGCCACTAATACCTGCTTTTGCCGCCAAAGCAGCCGCTTCAAAGGTTGCCGAAAATTGAGCTCCAATCAGAGATTGCAAGCAAGCCTTTACGGTTTGACCTTTACCTGGTTCAGTTCCAACGTGGTGAATATTTGAAGCAATAGCCTCTAAAATATCTCTATTTTCGTCCATGACATCTTCTGTTGCGGAAGCCATAAGGGTGAGACTGCCAGACTGTGCTCCTGGGAACCCGCCGGACACAGGCGTATCGATAAATTTAACACCTGTATCTTTGATTAATTGACCAATCTCTTCGGCTTCTGAAGGCTTGATAGTAGCAGAGAGAATAATTGTACTTCCCAGACTCATATTTTTTGCAAGACCATCTTTATCAAAAATAATCGACTTTGCCTGATCCCCATTCATGACCATGACGAAGACTGCATCACATTTTTTGCCAAGGGTAGCGATTGATGTTTCTAATGACCCTCCCATTTTTTTAAATGCTTCCTGCCGTGCAGGTAGAAGATCGGATCCGAAAACTTTAAATCCATTTTTTATTAAATTCAGAGCAATGCCACTGCCCATATCGCCTAAACCAATTACACCGACGTTTTTCATTTTTCACCTTTAATATGTTGATCTTCCACCTGATAAGTCAAAAACTGCACCGGTGGTAAATGAGTTTTCCGAGCTAACCATCCAAGCTATCATACTAGAAATTTCCTGCACCTCCACAAAACGGCCCCTTGGAATTTTTGATAACATATAATCTATATGCTCCTGAGACATTTGATCAAAAATAGCAGTTTTGGCAGCAGCTGGAGTAACGCAGTTCACGGCTATATTGAAATCTGCCAGCTCTTTTCCAAGGGACTTTGTTAATGCTATGACCCCCGCCTTTGAAGCGGAGTATGCACTTGCATTTGGGTTCCCATCTTTACCAGCAACTGAAGCTATATTGACAATCCGTCCATACCCATTTGTTTTCATATGCGGGACAACAGCCTTGTTAACGTAATATGCTCCGGTCAGGTTTACCGAAATTATCTGATCCCATGCTTCATTATCGTAATCAATTACCGGCTCATTTGGACCTGCTATACCAGCCGAATTGACAAGTATATCAATTCTTTCACTAGCTTTGGTTGAGGTTTCTGCAGCATTTTGCACTGATCTCCAGTCCGTGATGTTACACTGAACTGCCTCTGCGTTTATCGTATCAGCCGCCTTCTGTGCTGCTGCAAAATCCAAGTCCCAGATTTTAACAATAGCACCACTTTTTGATAATCTTTCAGCCACAGAATAACCAATACCGTTTGCTCCCCCAGTAACAACAGCCACTTGATTTTTAAAATCATATGAGTTCATTTCTTTTTTCTCCATCTGCCATTTCTTGTGCTTCAATTGCTAGTTCCATCACCCTAAAAGCATGCTCTTGAGGCATAGCCGTTTCACTTCTTTCAACAACATCAACCAAAAAATTATAAAAATACGGGCACCCAGCATTTCCCCCATATATTTTTTCGTACTTTGTCCCGTTAGTAAGATAAACGTAGTTTCCTTCTTCTTCACTACCGATATCACAATATTTGCGTATTTCTATGCTACCGTCAGTTCCTAATAAAAATAATCTACCATCACCCCAAGTTGGCAAAGCATCAGGTGTAAACCAATCTAGTCTGATATAACCATTTGCCTTTTCAGAACGAAGAGAAATTTCTCCAAAATCTGAAAAATTCGTAAACTCTTTGTGCCCCATATTCCTAATTGATGCTAAGGTTATTTCAGCGCGTTCCGATTTGGTAAAATACAAAAATTGATCGATCTGATGTGACCCTATATCTGCTAATATTCCACCATTTTTATTAGGATCAAAAAACCAATTTGGTCGTGAATTTGCATTAAGTCTATGAGGTCCAAGACCCAACGTGTGGATTACATCTCCTATTGCTCCCTCTGAAACTAATTGAGAAGCGAGAGTTACTGCAGGAACTTCAAATCGCTCAGAAAAATCTATTGACCAGATACGACCAGTTTGCTGAACTGTCTGTCTTAATTGCTCTAAATCGCTAAAAGATAGGCACCCAGGTTTATCTGACATGACATCCTTACCGTGCTTCATCGCAGAAATAGATATTTTAGCTCTTTCACTGGGGACTGCTGAGGTTAAAATTACTTGTATATTTTGATCCTCTAGCAAAGTTCGAGGATCTGTAAATCGCTTAACCTTTGGGAAGCGCTTAATAAAACCGTCCAGTGTGGTAGGTGACCCTTCTGTATACCAGCCCACCAGCTCAGCACCTAGTTCAATCAAAAACTGTGCTTGGGTATAAATATGCCTATGATCAATGCCAATAATCCCAAATTTTACATTAAATTCTTTCAATTTAAATAGTCACTTTCTTACCTAATTCTGAAGAATGTATAATGGCATCAATTAACCTATGAACAGGGAGAGCACTTTCAGCAGAAATTTGAATTTCCTGCTTACTAGTAAACTCATTCCAAAATTGATCTAGAACGCCGGCATGCCACGCATAGCTAAAGTCCATTGGGTCGCTCCCGCTTCCCGTTTGAGAACCTGATTCAAGATGTTCTATTTTGCCATCGTGATAAAAAATTTTTAAATCAGCACCATTGATATTCACTGTTGCTTTCGAGCAATTAAGAATGATTTCCTCTTTAAAGCCCGGGAAATGGGTCGTTGAAGCCATTAATGTCCCGCGCGCACCAGACTGGAAATTCAATAAAGCCCCTGAAAAATCCTCTGCCTCTAGTTTGTGCAGGGAGGATGTGTAGATCATGCCTTGAACTTCTTTTACAGGTCCACACAATAAAAGCATAATATCCAGAGTGTGTATCGCTTGGGTTATTAACACCCCTCCTCCATCCCTGGATAATGTACCCCTTCCATCTTGATCGTAGTAATCTTGTCCCCGCCACCAAGGAATACGGACTTCTACGGTTGCCACAGCACCCACTCGTCCTTCATCAATTAACTTCTTTAAAACTTCTATTGATGGTCTTTTTCTATGTTGTAGAAAAACACCAATCGGGGATCTATGAATTTTTCCTTGTTCAACTATATTCTGCGACCTTTCAAAATTTCTTTCTAAGGGTTTTTCAACAATGACGGGCTTCCCTACTTTTGCAAGAGCTTGAACATAATCAAACCGAGCATTTGGAGGAGTTAAAAGCAATACCAAGTCAATACTTTCATCACCACACAGGTCTTCAAATTTCTTAAATGTTTTGGCTTTTGTCGCAAAATTCTTGGCAAAATCTTGGGTCTTTAAATAATCTCTTGAGAACAATCCATAGACCTCGAAACCGTTCAATGAATTAATAGCTTGTACGTGTAATTTAGCCACCATTCCAAGTCCTATGATAGCTACACGACAGGTCATTCAGAAGCTGCCTTTGAAGTAGGCAAACCCTCTCTCCGCCAAATTGAAATACCAGCAAAAACAACTAGGACAGCTCCAACAAAAACCCAAAAATCTGGTTTAGATCCAAAAACAAAATATGAAGCTAATGTCATGAAGATGATATTTGAATAAGAAAAAGGCATCAATGTAGCTGCTGTTGAAAAAAGATGTGCCCTAGCAAAGACTTCATGACCCGCCCAAGCTATTAGGCCCATAAAAAACATTAGCAGCCATGTAAATAAAGAAGTAGGGCTCTCCCAATAAATCAAAACTAAAGGTAAAAAAATTATTGTTCCAAGCCCACCAGCAAAAAATTGCATTGTCGAGGCTGTAACCACTCCAGATAATTGCCTGGTTATTAGGGAGAAAACTGCGAGTGCAATCGCGTTGTGAACACATAGCAAAGCAGCCCAATGGAATTGAGAGTCAAATGGACGAACTATTACCAAAATTCCTATAAAGCCTAAAAAAATCGCCAATATTTTCCAAATATCAACAACCTCACGAAGGAAAATTATAGAAAGCGCAGCAACTATTATTGGCGAAGAAAACATAATTGCCGACGTCATGGTTAAGGAAAGGTATTTTATCGCAATAAAGTTAAAAAATGTACAAACGACCAGTAAAGTGGCTCGAATGGATAAAAGTAAAAATGTTTTACGACCCATTTTTCTGGTTACCGCAAAAGGCCCAACGGCACCTATTAAAGTAAAAAAAAACTGAACAGCGTAACGCATGAACACCACTTGAACTGTAGGAATCGAAGCCAAAACAAGCCACTTCGCTGAGGTATCAACCAGAGCAAATAGGCCCCATGCACTTAACATTAGAAATATTCCTAAGGCAGGGTTATTCTGCCTGGGATTTATTTGTGCCTCTGTGAACAATTAGATTTTATCCGCTGAATAATGATTTTTAAAAAAATCAATCATTTCGCAAACCATTGCCTCATCATATCCGCTATCTCTAGCTTTTGTTAAAGCCTTATTAGCGCTCTCTGACATTATGCTATCTATTCCAAGCTTTTCAGTCATAAGCCTGTAATAATTCACATCTTTATGCGCATTCTTAACGGCAAATTCTAACTTGCTTTTATCACCTTCGAGGCCAAAAGCTGAAATGAAATCCATCATAGAAGAATGCAAAGGACCAGCTGAAATCACTTTATAAACTGTTTCTCTCGATACCCCAGAGGCATCAGCTACGGCAAAGACTTCAGCCATCGCATTAGCTATAGTCATTCCAAAAAAATTATTCATCAGCTTAATTGTATGGCCAGTACCTAGTCCACCTAAATAAAAAACGTTTTCTCCCAAGTTCTCTAAAATGGGACTGACCTTATCAAAAATATTTTTATCCCCAGCTGCCATAATATTTAGCAAACCATCTTTTGCATGATGAGGCGTCCGGCCCAGAGGAGCATCTAAAATTGTAGCACCTGTATCGGCAATTTTTTCAGCTATTTTTTTTGTTGAGGATGGTAATGAGGTTCCAAAATCGATAATGACTTTTCCTGGTGATAGTCCATAAATAATGCCTTCATGCCCTAAAATTCGGTCTTCAACTTGGTCAGATGTACCCATGCATAGCATAATGACATCACTTTCGTTGGCTAAGTCTGATCCAGAAACCGCTTCCCTAGCCCCCCTAGCTACTGCTTTTTCCAATCCAGAGCGATCTTTGTTTCCCAAGACGATCATTTGATAATTACAATCTTGAAGACGGCCAACCATCGCAGAACCCATCAAACCCAAACCAACAAACCCAATTTTAGACCCCATGTTATCCTCTCATTCAAAATTAGTTTGTGGCATTGTCGCTTGCTCTATTTGAAGAATTACAGCAAGTGTTTCACGTGCCGATTTAGCATCTACAATTGGAGTAGCTTTTCCTTTTATTACATCAGAAAAATGCTCAAGTTGCCTAATCAAAGGGATTGCTTCTGAAATGTTTTGATGCTCCATAATTGGCTTTTCATTCCAATTAGAAGCACCACTCCATAATTTCAGTGTGGGAAATTCCAATCCACCATCCGTACAAGCTATAAACATTGAAGATTGATTTGTTTTGGGAATATAAGGACTTTCTCCCGTTCCAGCCTCAAAGCCCCAAGGAGTTGGCGTTGCATCTGAAAAAGTTATTGTTGCTACCATTCCAGTGTTAAAGCTTAAAACTACTCCACCATTTTCATGTCTTTTGGCATTTCTAACTATGTTTGTTCCTGAACCGACAACAGATACTATTTCTCCAAAAAACGCCCGTAACGTGTCAACATCGTGGATTAAGTTCTGCTTGACCGGTCCTCCATCAATACCTTTGCGCCAGTCAACATCAAAATATTCATCTTGTTTTCGCATCAACCACATTAAAGAGGCTGCAACAGGCCTTCCAATTCTGCCTGAATTAAGAATATTAATTGTTTCGCTTACTAGTGGATGGTGGCGGCGATGATGACCAACCAAAACATGTAAGCCGGTCTTTTTAGAAGCAATTATCATCTTATCTGCTTCTAGAAGTGAAGCTGCCACAGGCTTTTCCACCAAGACATGCATACCCATCTCTAGAGATTTTATAGTAAGATCTGCATGGGTGTCAGTTGGAGTAGCTAAAATTATACCATCGGCAACGGTATTCAATTCGTTTAACGACTTGTAAGTCTTAACACCCGAAATTTGTTCATCATTTATGACTGGATCAATAATCCCAACTAATTCTAAATCTGGATGCTCCAAAATATGCTGCATATGCCTGTGTCCAATCAGACCCGTACCAGCCAGCAGCAATTTTACCATTACATTACCGCTCCAATTTGCCATGGAACAAATTCATAATCACCCAAGCCTTGTAATTCAGATTTTGATTTCTCCCCAGATGCCACCTTGAGGATCATTTCATATATCTGTCGACCTTTTTCCTCAACTGAATGATGTCCGTCTAGAATATCACCACAATTTACATCCATATCATCCTTCATACGGCTGTACATTTCAGTATTTGTTGCAAGTTTTATTGTAGGAGCTGGTTTAGAGCCAAAAGCTGACCCCCGCCCTGTCGTAAAACATACAAGATTACATCCACCAGCTATCTGGCCCGTAACTGAGGCGGGGTCGTAGCCTGGGCTATCCATAAAAACGAACCCCCTAGCCTTCACAAGGTCAGCATATTTATATACCCCCATCAAAGGAGTATTTCCACCTTTGACAGATGCGCCAAGTGACTTTTCTAATATTGTTGTCAATCCACCCTTTTTATTACCAGGGCTGGGATTATTATCCATTGATCCTTTATTTCGGAGCGTATAATCTTCCCACCACTTAACTAGGTTTACAAGCTTTTCACCAGTCACTTGGTTAACTGAACGTTTTGTTAACAAATGTTCCGCTCCATAAATTTCTGGTGTTTCGGCTAATACGCCAGTACCACCTTGAGCGATTAGAATATCACAGGCTTTTCCTAAGGCTGGGTTTGCTGTAATTCCTGACCAGGCATCTGATCCTCCACATTGAAGAGCAACCGTTAATTCTGATACCGGACATTCTTCACGATAAGCTTGATTGGCTAAAGGCAGCATTTCTTTGACTTTTTTAACACCCATTTCAATAGTTTTTGCTAAACCAGCAACATTTTGAATATTCATTGCATGGAATAATGGCCCCTGCTCAAGTCCGTAAGCATCAAGGAGCCAGTCGATTTGGTTCATTTCACAACCCAATCCAACCATCAATACGCCTGCATGATTTGGGTGACGCGCATAACCCCACATGACACGTTGAAGAGCTTCAAAGCCTTCTCCATCCCCCGCCATACCGCAACCCGTGCCATGAACGAAAGCCACCACGCCGTCAACATTGGGGTATTCACTTAATTCTTTCGGTCCAAAAGCATCTGCAATGCGCCTTGCTGCTGTAGCCGAACAATTAACAGAAGTGACTATTGCTATGTAATTTCTTGTACCAATATTTCCGTTAGCACGCCGAAAGCCCATAAAGGTATCACGAGCATCATGATCAACAAAATTAGTTGGTTCATTATTTGTGCAAAACTCATAATCAGTCTGGGTATTTCGAAACTCGACATTATGAGTATGAACATGCTCACCAGCCTTAATATCAAGCGACGCAAAGCCAATACATTGTGCGTATTTGGTGACCTGTTGTCCCTTTTTTATATCGCATACCGCTATCTTATGGCCACTTGGAACGCTTTCTTTTGTCTTAATAGCCTCAGCAGTCACACCAGCATTAACTGCTTTAGTTGCAGTTACTACATTATCATCAGAACTCAATTTAACGAAAGATGTCATTTCTTTTCCAAAAGCCAGCTAAGCTCAAAAAATGGTAGTCACTCATTCAAATCTAAAGAGTAAACCTAACCGTTTCCATTCCATGCTTATTACTTATTATAATAAAATTTCTATAATTGGTGGCCATATCAACAAAACGCTTAAAGCAAGAATTTGAATTCCTATAAAAGGCAAAAACCCCTTAAAAATATCTGTAAGTGATATATGCGCAGGTGCAACAGATTTAAGATAAAAGGCTGCAGGTCCAAATGGCGGTGATAGGAAACTTACTTGCATATTCATACAAAATAACACCCCAAACCAAACCGCTAAATATTTAGGTTGCAACTCACCTATTAAACCAATTTCTTCAATTGGAAGACGCTGCACGATGGGGAGAAAAACAGGAATTATCAAAAGGACAATTCCAACCCAATCCATAAACGCGCCCATAAACAGCAATATAACCATCATAAGAAGAAGTATTGCCATAGTAGGAACGTCCAGACCAACTATCAAATCTGCAACATACTGAGGACCACCAGCAATAGTGTAAGCACCGGCAAGTGCTGCAGCGCCAATCGTTACCCAAATAATAGTTCCCGTAGATTTCAAAGTGCGCATCAAGCTTTCCCACACGAGGTCAAAACTGGCCTCGCCCCGAAAAACAGCAATAATAAGAACAGCAACAACACCCATTCCAGCAGCTTCAGTAATTCCCGAAATACCACCGTATATCGATCCTAGAACAACCCCTATAACAACGATTGGAGCGACTAGGCCCTTTCCCATCTCCCAGCCTATTTTTGCCCTTTCAACACCGAAGGCAAAAAATATCAAAGCAAGCGATATAGCGGTGTAAGCACCAAACCAGGGAATGTAGCCCGCAGTACCATAAGCTATATCGTCAACACCTTCTTCAAAAACGTTTTGGCCAGTAACAGTAAAGAATAGAACGCGCAGAAGTAACGCAGCGGAAAAACCACCCACGATTATTGACATAAACGCACCAAAAAGTTTCCACTTTTCAGCACCCTGAGGGTCTCCAGGCTCTGGCTCTGGGAGAGGTGCCTGATCAGGATTTAATTGAGTGCGAACAATAATGTAAACTATGAAAAAAGAAGCAAGCATAAACCCAGGCAAAAAGGCAGCAGTGAATAATGCTTTGATTGAAGTCTCAGTGATCAAGCCGAATATAATCAGAACAATAGACGGTGGTATCATTGTTCCCAAAGAACCAGATGCGCAAATCGTTCCAATAGCAAGGTTTTGGTTATAGCCCAGTTTAAGCATTTGTGGCAGTGCAATTAGCCCCAGCAAAACGACCTCACCGCCAATAATCCCAGACATTGCAGCCATGATCACGGCCATAATTGAAGTTACAATAGCAATTCCACCTCGAACACTCGATAACCAAACATTCAGAGAAGCGTACATATCTTTTGCAATGCCTGACCTCTCCAATAAGGCCGCCATGAAAATAAAAAGCGGTACTGATATGAGCACATAGTCCGTCAGGAGCCCATATATTTTTTGAGCTAAGATATTCAGAGGCCCTGTTCCAAATTTACGGGTCAGCAAGCCATCACCAAAAGTAGTAGGGTCCAGCAGAAGCATTGGCTCAAACTTCAAAACTAAAACGAGAACAGCTAAAATAGCCGAAGCCATACCAAGAGGCATTCCGATCGCCAACAAGAGCATCAAGCCTAAGAGTAGGACCAGCGAAATAGTTCCAATATCCATTAGTTGTCTCCTACTGACTTTTTGAGTCTTTCGATTTCGTCTTGGTCAAGGTCATCTGCTGCAGTATGGACCTCAGGTTCTTTATTCCAATCATTGATTAAATTGAGTAACGACTGGATTGCAACTAAAGACACAACTAATAATACCAGCGGTTTTAAAGTTGATGGTATTGGTGGATCAAATATCGTTCCAAAAGTTTCCCAACGCAAAAACTTAGCTTTCGCCTCACCATATCCACCGTAAATAAGAAAAAAGGCAAATGTTATTATTAAAAATGTCGAAATGGTATCACAGGCTCTTTGAAGATTGCGAGGTAGTAGATCATAAAGAAGAAAAATACGGATATGGCTTCGCTGTTGCATCGCGTAGAAGCCTGAAAGAATAAATACAAATCCCGCCATCCATAGAGATAATTCATTGGCCCACAAAGTTGGCCGTTCAAAGACATAACGTAAAACAACCTCCCACATCATTACCCCCACCAACAAAGCGACGAGAAGCATTGTAACTCTGCCAACAAACATTGCGATCCGGTCTATTGAGTAGTAGTCCTCGATCTCCATTGGAGCACGTTTGACCGTCAGGGTCCCAAGGATAAAGAAAATTGGTATTCCAATTAATGCCGCATAGTCAAAAAAGTTGATCTCACGGTATCGAGCAGCAAGAGCGTCTGTATAACCACCAAAAGCCATAATATAGGTGGCTCCGTGCCAAATTGCCCAGCCTGCGCAGCCGATGAAAAGCAGAGGGAATACCCACTGAGTAAAAGCATTATCAGACGTCTTCATTTTCAAACCTTTTGAATAAACTTTTAGAGCTTAACTTTTCCATATTTGATTTTTGATCAAAAAATAATCTATGGGGTGACAAGCCCACATTATGGGCTTGTCGATAGCTTGCTAAAATTATTTTACAAGACCAAGCTGGTCTAAATATGCAATGTGGCTTGCAACTAGTGCTTTTGCCTCTGGCGTCGTGGCAAATTCTGGCCAAGAAGCTTGTGCAGCAGTACGGAATGCTGACAAGTCTTCATCTGACCACTGCCATAAGGTAACGCCCTCAGCACGCAATTTTGCGGCTGCTTCAGCATTCTTTGTTTCGAATGTTAAAGCTGTTCGTAATGCCAGCGCTTCCATTCCAACCAACATAATTTGTCTGTGGTGCGCAGGCATTGCGTCCCAAACAGCCTTGTTACATGTCAAGTGGTCTGATGGCATAGAGTGAAAACCTGGGAAGTTAGTATGCTTAACGATGTCGTAGAGACCAAGACCAACATTGTTGGCTAGGCCTGAAGCGTCAGCACCATCGATAATCCCTGTTTCAAGAGCTGTAAAAATCTCTGTGAAGTCCATCACGATCGGCTTAGCGCCCAATTTTTCAAAGATTTTTGTTGCCAAACCAGGAGGTGATCGAAACTTAAAATTCTTAAGTGAATCTGGACCATCCAAAGGTTGAGAAGAAGCTAGGCTTTCTTGTCCATAAACCCACCATCCGATCAGCTGCATATCATATGCGTTGTATAATGCTTGAGCATCTTCCAGCCCACCACTGTAGAGCCAGCTGAGCTGCTGGTATGGCGTTGCATAACCGCCCATGATGTCACCAACGAATTGGAAAGCTGGGTTTTTACCAACTTGATACCCAGCACCGGTCATGTCACAGTCTAAAATTCCTGTTGCAGCCGCATCAAATGTCTCAACTGATTTGACGACAGATGAAGAATAAAACATCTCAACAGTGATCTCACCGTTGGACATGGTTTCGATATCTTTCATATACTGAGCTGCCAATTTACCTGAAACAGTTTCAGGCGCATAGTGCGTTTGAATACGTAGATTTGTTGCAGAAACTGCCGTTGCCATTAGTGCTGCTGCACCAATAGCCGTAGCTACAGTTTTAACTAAACTCATTTGAGTCCTCCCTAAAAAATTATCAGCCTATCTAAATCAATCGGCCTTCCGGAGAGCCTACCTCGATAAAAACATCTTTCAAGCGAAAAATAAAATAATCGCAAAAAACGTAGCAAATAGTAAATGAAATCTATAAAATTTTTTAATTCACCATTAACAAATATAAAAATTGCAGAGTGCCAGAGTTAGTTAGTTTAAATTTTAATGACACTGCCTTGTAAATCATCTTCGACGTATATTTTTACGATATCTTCAAATGAGCTCTCCGCCGAGAACCCAAGGTCTAAGGCTATTTTTGTCTCAAAACTCTGCGGCCAACCTTTAACAATTTCAATGATTTTTTCGTCAGGATTTGGTTCAATTAACTTTACTACTTCATTTCCCGCAATTGAACGAAGAGCTTCAATTTGTTCTTCTACGGTACAGCTCAATCCAGGCATATTTAAAGCGCTATTAAATGTCAGCGCATCCCTATTTAATCTCGCTGCGTGACGTAGAAATTTAACTGCCGAACGCGGGGAAGCATGCCAGTGGCGAACATCTGTCGATACTGGCAGATTAGCTGTTAAGCCATTTAGTGGCTCTCTAATTATTCCAGAAAAGAAGGAAGACGCAGCAAGGTTAGGCTTGCCAGGCCGAACACATATGGTCGGAAGCCGAATTGCCAACCCTTCACAAAAACCCTTCCTGATAAAATCGTTTAGCATCAATTCACAACAAGCTTTTTGCGCGCCATAAGAAGTCCGGGGCGCAGTTAAAAAATCATCAGATATTTTATTTGGAAAGGGTGAACCAAATACCGCTATGGACGAAGTGAAAATAACTTTTGGCTTATACTCCCCATCAGATTTTGAATATTGATCTTTTATTTGAGCTAAAAAAGACCAAAATGCTTGTATGTTTACATCCCACCCTTTGGAAAAATTTGCCTCCGCCTCACCTGAAACAACCGAAGCAAGATAAAAGATTGTGTCAGGACGGTTACTTAGAGCTTTTTCCATAATACTGGCATCACTCACTGACCCTAATATCTTATGTGCATTTACATCACTATTTGCAGGGAAGTTCATATCAAGAAGTGAGACAGTCTCGTTTTCTGTAAACGACAAAGCCAACTTTTGGCCTATCATTCCACCACCACCAATTATCAAAACAGAAGTCATGTTTTTCTCCCATTAATATCTAGCAATTCTATAAATAAAGCTGAATGGTCTAATTCAGAACCTGCTAAAGACTTCACTAACCTGGTATATCTATCGTGGGCAGATAAGGAAAAAGGCAGATCAATTTTTAAAGCTTTTGCCTCAGCCAAAATATTTCGAAGATCTTTAAGTTGTAAACGACTTGGGCCGCCAGGTTCAAAATTCCTTTCGCTCATTCGCTTTCCATGTTGCTGCAAAATTGTGCTATCTGCAAACCCCCCAAGCAGAGCATCACGGACAGCCCCGGCATCGGCGCCCCCTTCCTCTAGCAACAAAGTAGCCTCAGCTACAGCTCCTATTGTAATTGCAACAATAGCTTGATTTGCTAATTTGGCTAATTGGCCAGAGCCAGTTGGCCCAACAAAAACTGCTCGACCAAGCGGTTCAAAGGCATCTTCCACTTTTGCGAATACCGTACTATCGCCCCCAACCATAATTGCGAGCGAACCATTTTCAGCACCTTTAGTTCCGCCCGATACCGGCGCGTCTAAATAGTTTACGTTTAAATCGTTTAAATTTACAGAATGGGCTCTTGCTTCATCTGGCTTTATTGAACCCATTTCTATCCAAGTACAATTTGGGGATAAATTTCCTCGTATTTTTTCATCATTTTGCATCTCATGACTAGCATCACCATCAGAAAGCATAGAAATAATTACATCAGCATTTTTAACTGCTTCAGCTGCCGAGATTTTTATATCAACTTCAAATTCTTTGAGAAATGCTGCCTTTGAAGGTGTTCTATTCCAAGCCGAGATATGAAATCCAGAAACTGCTAAATTTTTAGCCATCGGACCACCCATTAAACCTGTACCTAAAAATGCAATTTTCATCTAATAACTAACCTTTTGCTTTTTCATTTTGTGTAGCCTAAAGTTTAAAATTTATTTTTCAACTATACCAATTTTTTAATTTTTTTTTGAATTAAATTAAATATTTTCTACTTAAGTCTTGGCACTGCTTAAAGCCATTGCTACTGTTTTCTGAAGCTAGATAAGCTACTTTTCTTTTTCAGTAGTCTTGTGGCAGATGGATGTGGCTATAAGCCATTAAAATTCTTGGGGATTAGGAAAATGACGAAACGCCTAAATGGTAAACGAGCGTTGGTTACAGCAGCAGGACAGGGAATTGGTAAAGCAACTGCTTTGGCAATGGCAGCCGAAGGTGCTCATGTTTTTGCAACGGATGTAAATACAAAAACTTTAAAAGAGCTGTCTGACGAGGCGGCAAATGTAGGAACTTTAGAGATATTTGAACTAGACGTGTTGAGTGAAAACTCAGTCGAAGAAGGCATTATTAAGTCGAAGCCTGACATATTATTTAACTGTGCTGGCTTTGTTCATAATGGAACGATCCTAGAGGCTTCCACACAAGAATGGGATAACGCTTGGGATTTGAATGTCTCTTCAATGTTTAGAACAATTCGGGCAGCACTACCCGGCATGATAGAGCGCGGTTCTGGATCGATTATTAACATGTCCTCGGTGGCCTCTTCTATCAAAGGCGCACCAAACCGCTTAATCTATGGGACAACTAAAGCTGCGGTAATCGGTTTGACCAAAGCGGTGGCCACTGACTACATAAGTAAAGGCATCAGATGTAATTGTATTTGTCCGGGCACAGTGGACAGTCCTTCACTACATCAGCGTCTAGAGGCAACCGGCGATTACGATAAAGCCATGAAAGATTTTATTGCGCGGCAACCAATGGGCCGTATTGGATTCGCAGAAGAAATAGCCGCACTGGCTGTTTATTTAGGTTCAGATGAGAGTAACTTCACCACCGGCCATCCTCATGTAATTGATGGCGGCTGGTCTAATTAATCGGAAATAAAAAATGAAAAATAAAATGCTTCGATCGCGTCGATGGTTCGATAACCCTGATGATAGAGAAATGACGGCCTTATATTTGGAACGCTATCTTAATTATGGACTTACTAGAGAAGAATTACAGTCCGATCGACCAATAATAGGAATTGCCCAAACAGGCAGCGATCTCAGCCCGTGCAATAGACATCATATAGAATTATCAAAACGAGTAAGAGATGGTATTAATGCTGCTGGCGGAACGGTAATCGAAATTCCAGTTCACCCAATACAGGAAACAGGTAAAAGACCAACAGCCATGTTGGATAGAAACTTGGCATACCTTTCACTGGTTGAAACACTCTTTGGATATCCCATTGACGGTGTTGTTCTGAATATTGGCTGCGATAAAACAACACCCGCTCTTCTTATGGCCGCAGCAACAGTTAATATTCCAGCAATAGCATTGTCGGTTGGACCGATGCTCAATGGATATTATAGGGGTGAAAGAACTGGCTCGGGCACAATAGTCTGGAAAGCTCGTGAGCTATTAGCGACGGGTGAGATTGATGATGACGGATTTATGGACCTCGTTGCATCCTCTGCTCCTTCGACCGGCTATTGTAATACCATGGGTACAGCCACAACCATGAATTCACTTGCGGAAGCGTTAGGCATGCAATTACCAGGGTCAGCTGCTATTCCTGCTCCTTATCGCGAGCGAGGGCAAATTTCTTATGCAACAGGCAAAAGGATCGTGGAAATGGTTTCCGAAGATCTAAAGCCGGCAGACATTATGACGCGAGAGGCTTTTGAAAATGCTATAGTGGTCAACTCAGCGATTGGCGGCTCAACTAACGCGCCGATTCACTTAAATGGAATCGCCAAACACCTAGGCATAAAGTTGGATAATGATGACTGGCAAAAAATCGGCCTGGACATACCCTTACTTGTTAATTTGCAACCAGCTGGTGAGTACTTGGGGGAGGACTATCATCGCGCTGGTGGTGTGCCAGCAGTTGTTAACCAACTTCTGTCCAAGAATTTGTTACCCCACCCGAATGCTATAACGGTGAACGGCAAATCTATGGGTGAGAATTGTAAAAACAAAGAAACAATAAACGAGGATGTTATCAAGCCGATTGAATCCCCAATGCTTGCAAACGCAGGCTTTATAAATATGAAAGGTAATCTGTTTCACAGCGCGATAATGAAAACAAGTGTTATAAGCGAAGAATTCAGACAAAGATATCTTTCAAACTCTCAAGACCTCAATGCTTTTGAAGGGCGCGCTATTGTTTTTACCGGTCCAGAAGAATTTCATAAAACTATCGACGATCCTTCCCTAAACATAGATGAAAACTGTGTTTTAATAATGCGTGGCGCTGGACCAATAGGATATCCCGGCGGAGCTGAAGTGGTAAATATGCGCCCACCCTCCTATTTATTGGAGAAAGGCATACACTCTTTGCCTTGTATAGGCGACGGGCGTCAGTCAGGTACTTCTGGTTCGCCATCGATCCTCAACGCATCACCAGAAGCCGCTGATGGTGGAGGTTTAGCATTGCTTAAAAATAACGATATGATCCGCGTTGATCTTAATAAGTTCACGGTAGATGTCTTGATTGACGATGCAGAATTAAAAAGCCGAAAAGAAAATTTAGATGATTCATTCTTAAAACCCGAAAGCCAAACTCCATGGCAGGACATATTCAGAGAAAAGGTAAACCCGTTCAGTGAGGGAATGACATTGAAAGGTGCTGATAAACACAAAAACATAGCGGCGCATCACGTGCCGCGCGACAACCACTAAAAGGAATAGAAAATGAAACTGTTACGTTTTGGAGAATTAGGAAAAGAGCGACCAGGTGTTCTGGATAAAGATGGGCAAATTAGAGACCTCTCTGGGCATATTGATGATATATCGG
Organism: Paracoccaceae bacterium; assembly: GCA_003332035.1. Classification (GTDB taxonomy): domain Bacteria; phylum Pseudomonadota; class Alphaproteobacteria; order Rhodobacterales; family Rhodobacteraceae; genus Salinivivens. The sequence goes on along the minus strand of QOQI01000003.1, from coordinate 49,044 downwards.
GGTCTTTTTTAAACAAGAATTCAATTGATAAAATAAAGAAGATAAACTTTGAAAACCTTCCTGCCATTGAAGGAACACCCAGACTAGGAACATGTGTTTCTGGAATAGGCAAGTTTATGTGTATCGGCTTAAATTATGCAGACCATGCCGCTGAAACAGGGGCAGATATTCCTGAGCATCCTATTTTGTTTATGAAAGCTAACTCAGCAATAGTTGGGCCAAATGATGACGTCATAATGCCTCGTGGGTCCACCAATACAGACTGGGAAGTTGAACTTGGTGTTGTTATAGGCGAAACCGCCAAATATGTATCCGAGGAAGATGCTTTAAATTATGTGGCAGGATATTGCGTCTGTAACGACGTTAGCGAAAGGCATTTTCAAGCAAAATTAACTGGGCAATGGACCAAAGGAAAATCTTGCGACACCTTCGGGCCAACTGGGCCATACTTAGTGACAAAAGATGAGATTTCTGATCCTCAAAATCTAGATATGTGGCTGGACGTTAACGGTAAGAGAATGCAAACAGGTAATACAAAAACAATGATTTTTACCGTTTCACAAGTTATTTCTCATCTCTCCACATTGTTTACATTACACCCAGGCGATGTCATTTCTACCGGCACACCGCCAGGAGTTGGGATGGGAATGAAACCAGAGCCTGTGTACTTAAAAGAAGGTGATGTAATGGAAGTTTGGATTGAGGGACTAGGGAAACAAAGACAAGTAGTTCTTCAGGATGCCTAAACGTAAACTTTTACAGATAGGCGATATAACTCCTAGAATGGCTAGCAGACTTGAAGCCGATTTTGATATTATTGAATATTTTAAGTTTGAAGACAAAAAAAAAATAATTTCTGAGAACGAAACGGAGATTGTTTGCGTTCTTACCGATGGGCACTGGGGTGTTCCCGACAACTTGATGGAACGACTTACTAAATTAGAAATAGTTTCGAGCTATGGGGTTGGATATGACGCAATTGATGCTAATTTTGCGGCATCTAAAAATATAGTAGTAACTAACACCCCGGAAGTTTTAAATGATGAGGTTGCAGATACTGCGATTATGCTTTGGTTGGCTGTATATAGGCAACTCATTCAAGCAGATAAATGGGCAAGGCTCGGAACTTGGGAAAAAGAAGGTTCGTTTCCACTATCAAGAAGCGTGCAAAATCAAAAGGTCGGAATTTTGGGTCTAGGTCGAATAGGTGAAACGATCGCAAAACGTGTTAAAGCTTTCGAGGCAGAAATTCATTACCACTCACGATCCCCAAAAAATAATAACTATCACTATCATTTTTCACCAAAAGAATTGGCTAAAAACGTGGATGTCCTATTCGTTATAACCCCCGGGGGAAATACAACTAAACATTTAGTAGATGAAGGCGTTCTGAAAGCACTTGGGAAATCAGGAACTTTGATAAATGTATCTCGAGGAAGCGTGGTCGACGAAAAGGCTTTGATAGAATCTCTCCAAACAGGCACATTAGGTGCCGCTGGATTAGATGTTTTCGAGGCAGAGCCTTTTATACCTGATGAATTAAAAAACATGGCCAATGTAGTTCTCACTCCACATATTGGAAGTGCAACTACTCAAACACGCCAAGCTATGGGTGATTTGACCTGCGATAACTTATTATCTTATTTCAAATCAGGAAAAGTTTTCACCCCTGTGCCTGAGTGTTCAAACTTGAATGTTTGAAAATGACAAAAATACAAACGCTAAAAACTCATTATTATAAATTACCTCTCGATGAGGTTCTCGTTGATGCAAAGCATGGGAATCATTCCCACTTTGAGCTGATAATTACCCAAGTTTTTGATGAAGACGGTACATTTGGAACTGGCTATACTTATACCGGCGGCCGAGGGGGAAAAGCTATATTAGCTATGCTCCAGGAGGATTTAACACCATTTGTTCAAGGCATGCATTCAGAAAAAGTAGAGCATATTTATGACGAGATGCAGTGGTACTTGCACTATGTAGGTAGAGGAGGAATATCTAGCTTTGCGATATCAGCTGTTGATATTGCGCTTTGGGATTTAAGAGGCAAAAAATATAAGCAGTCGTTAGTAGAGATGGCGGGGGGAAATGCCTTCTCCTGCAAGGCGTATAGAGGTGGAATAGATTTAGGATATAGCGAAAGAAAATTAGTTGAGAGCGTACAGTCGTATATCCAAGAAGGTTTTAACGCTGTAAAAATAAAGGTGGGGCATCCAGAACTTTCAACAGATATAGAGCGGGTTAAAGCCGTTCGCAAAGCCATAGGATCAAAAACAACCTTTATGGTCGATGCAAATTATTCTTATACCGTAAAACAAGCTATAAATGCGGGGAAAAGTTTTGAGGAGCACGATATTTACTGGTTCGAGGAACCAATTATACCCGATGACTTTAAAGGCTATGCTGACCTTTCAAAATCTATCAATATACCTATAGCAATGGGTGAAAACTTGCATACCGAGCAAGAATTTATGCACGCTTTTGAAATGTCAGATCTAAAGTTCATTCAACCCGATGCTTCAAATTGTGGTGGAATTACCGAATGGTTACGTGTGGCAGAATTATCCAGAAAATATGGTGTTTCAATATGCAGTCACGGCATGCAGGAACTTCACGTAAGTTTAGTTTCTGCTCAATCAAATGCAGGGTGGCTTGAAGTACATTCTTTTCCCATAGACAAATATACATCTCGTCCTCTTAAGCTTGAAAGCAACTTGGCTATAGCTCCTAATATTCCAGGAATAGGCGTTGAATTTGATTATGAGAAACTAAATTTTTTCAATGAAGCTTAATACAGTTTCATTACGAGAGACTAAAAATTTCGAATTTAATTTTTTAATCTAAGTACTTAGTTTTTTCTTATCATAAGTCTTCAATTGATCTATCACTGATACAAATCGACTGCTCCAGTTGCTTTCATAAGTTTCTTGACGTTTAGCAGCTTCAACTAAAAATTTTGTTTGTGGTAAAGGCTTTGCATAAACTGTTGCAGGTGCTGGTAAAACCATACTAGCCAGCGATTGTATTACCGAAAAAGTCATTAATTTTGTTTTAGTAAATTTATCAGTTCTCGCACGATAGTTAATATTGTCAAAGTTGTTTTTCTTAATTTCAGTCCCAATAGCAGAATAAATGTGTCTGGCAGCAAACATTGCAGGCCTTACTTTGGAAGGCAGATAAGCAATCCCCGACTCTGATCGATGGTAAAGAGTTTCAGCTTTACCTAACAATTTCTTCGTAAACAAAATTGTACTGTCAGACCTACTTGGTTTAAACAGAAATTCCTCTGGGTCTAAGCCGTCCTGTTCAAACCAATCATGGGGAATATAAAGACGGCCCTCTTTTGCATCCTCTCCTATATCGCGAGCAATATTCGTGAGTTGCATAGCCACACCAAGGTCACATGCACGTGACAGAACCTCAGCTCTTCGTTCCCCCATGATCACGCAAAGCATAACACCAACTGAGGATGCAACTCTTGCAGAATAAGATATCAAGTCATCAAAAGTTTTATATTGTTTCGACATTGCATCCCAAACAAATCCTTCAAATAAAGCTTCTGGAAGTGCTCTCGGCATATCAAATTTTTCAACCATATTTGCGAAAGCACGATCCATGGGATGGTTTCGTGGTGTGCCCGAGTAGACTAAATCTAATCTTTGAACCAAATCATAAATTGACGCTGATTTATCTTTTTTTAAATCCACTTCATCATCGGCTAAACGACAAAATGCATAAAGAGCTAAACATGGTGTTCGAACAGACTTGGGCAAGGCTAATGACGCTGCATGGAAAGATAGAGAGCCATGAAGTATGGCGTTTTCACAGTATTTAATATCGCTTTCTATGGTCGTCATAATTTCATCCTTACACTCGATGCGTCAGGAACTAACTTAGCCATAACCTCAGCAGACGTCACAACACTAGGAATTCCCGCTCCTGGATGAGTTCCAGCACCTACTAGAAATAAATTTTCTATCTCTTCGCTAATATTATGCGGCCGAAACCAAGCTGATTGAAAAATTCTTGGTTCAAGCGAAAAAGCCGCCCCATAGGGACTAAGATATCTCGAGAGAAAATCTTCAGGGTTTAGGATAAACTCAGTTTCAATAGTTTCGGAAAAACCTGGGATAGTATCATTCAACACATTTCGAAGTTTTTCCTTATAAACCTTCCCAATCTCTTCCCAATCTACTGGACTATTAGTTTTAAGGTTAGGTACTGGAGAAAGAGCATAAAATGTGTCTGAGCCATCTGGTGCAACTGTTTTATCAGTACAGGATGGACGGTGTAGATAAATAGACATATCGTCAGCTAGAAGCTTTTTATCAAAAATATCCTTCAGTAAACCTCTATATCTAGGACCATTGATAATTGTATGATGGCCTACATCTTTCCAATAATCTTTTGTACCTTTGGTTCCAAAATACCAAACAAACAAACCCATTGACCATTTTGCTCGAGACAATCTTTTATCTGTCCAACGAGATTTTGGTGATGATCTAATAAGATTTTTATATGTCCAACCTGGATCTGCATTAGATACAACGATATCAGATTTAACTGTCCTACCATCAGATAGTTTTACTCCAGAAGCCTTACCTTGGTCGACTAAGATTTCCTCAACGTTCTGATTAAGCAAAACACTTCCACCCTGCCGTTTTATAACGGCGCCCATGGCGTCAGCTAATGCTTGAACACCACCCTGAACATAATGAACACCAAATGCCTTTTCTAGATGACTAACCAGAATATACATGGACGTAACGCGCCGGGGGTCTCCACCAATAAAAAGGGGATGAAAGGATAACGCCATTCGGAACCTAGGATCTTTTACCCTAGATGCAGCATGGCCATAGACGGATTTATCAGCTCGAAGCCGAACAAATCCTGGAATTTCTTTAACCAAATCCCAAAGTTTATTCATGGGCTTTCTACCCAGTCCCTCAAAACCGAAGAGATAGCGCCTTTCGCAATCTTTTAGGAATTTTATATAACCATCAAAATCTTGAGGAAATTTACTTTTTACTTCAGCAAACATATCTTTTTCGTCTTTAAAAACACGAAAATTCGTTCCGTCTTGCCACCTGATTTCATAGAATGGATCTAAAGCTTGTAGATGCACATCTTTTTCAAATATATAACCACAATCTTTCCATAGCTTTTTAAAGACTTCTGGAACTGTAAGAATTGTAGGCCCCAGATCAAATCTGTAACCATTTTGGGATACGGATGAGCCCCGCCCCCCAAGTCTGTCTAATTTATCGATTATTTGGACTTTATATCCTTTTGATCCCAAGCGCATAGCTGCCGATAATCCGCCTAGTCCAGCACCAACAACCACTGCTTTTGGTCTGGGCTTACTGGGGTCAGTCAATCCTGTATCTGGTACAATTGGTTTATAAGAATATGTCATATTCTTAATACATTATATGTGTCTATTTTATTTTACAATAAAAGTATTTTATGCTTGATTGTACCCATGCCCAATAGCAACAGCCCAAGTGGAGGCACAAAATTCAAGTTGTGACTTTAAATTTATTTCGCTTTGAAAAAGCAACCGACAAAATTTGGGCTTTTTTAATGATGGGCTTAGCACGTTTTGGTTTGAAAAAAATTAAAAACCTGGAATTCTGGAAGTTGTTTGGATCGGGTACAGGAGAAGGTTTTACTCCCATTCCTAATTTTAGTGTTTATGGTCTACTTTGCGTTTGGGAGAGTGAAGCTGCTGCTCGAAGCGCTTTATTAGATGAAGGGCTTTTTAAAAAATATCTGTCACGAGCCTCCCATACATCTACAATATTTATGGAGCCAGTTTCTTCTCGAGGTCAATGGTCAGGCTCACAACCATTTAGTCCCAAAAAAGATAACCCCAAAGAATTTGTTGCTGTTTTGACACGGGCAACTGTTAGATGGAGTAAATTGAAAAGCTTCTGGAAAGAAGCACCCGGTATTAGCGATAGGATAGGAACCGATAAAAATGTCATGTTTAAGATTGGTTTAGGAGAAGTCCCTGTTCGCCAACAACTCACTTTTTCAATTTGGAAAAACTTATCACACATGAAAAAGTTTGCGCACCAAACAGGTTCTCATAAAGATGCAATCCTTAAAGTAAGGGAAGGTAATTGGTTTTCAGAGGAACTCTACGCACGTTTTAATGTAATAGAAGTCAAGGGAAATTTCAGCGAATTTAATCAAAAGAAACAGGAATTAATTAATGAGTAATACTTTCCCATTCGCAGCAATAGTAGGTCAAGAAGATATGAAGCTTGCGATAATTATGAGTGCGATAGACCCAAAGATAGGTGGCGTATTGGTCTTTGGAGATCGAGGAACTGGAAAATCTACAGCAGTACGGGGATTAGCTAATTTATTACCACCAATAAATTCAGTTGATGGATGCCCGATAAACTCGAGTTCATTGGACGAAACACCTACTTGGTCAGAGAATACTTCAAAAAAAATTGTCAAAATACCTATGCCAGTAGTAGATTTACCCTTAGGCATAGGTGCAGATCGTGTTACAGGAGCGTTGGACATCGAAAAGGCACTGGTTGAGGGAGTCAAATCGTTTCAACCTGGGCTTTTGGCAAAAGCAAACCGCGGTTATTTATATATAGATGAAGTAAACCTTTTAGAAGACCATATAGTCGATTTACTGCTAGACGTTTCACAATCAGGCGAAAACGTCATTGAAAGGGAAGGTTTGTCAATTCGTCATGCTTCGAATTTTATTTTAATAGGATCCGGGAACCCAGAAGAAGGTGAGCTCCGCCCCCAATTACTAGACCGATTTGGCTTATCTGTTGAAGTCTTAACTCCGCAAACAATTAAAGAACGAATTGAAGTTATAAAACGGCGCGACTTGTTCGATCAAGGTCCTGAAGAATTTCAAAATAATTGGAAAAAAGAAGATAAAAAAATTTGCAGTAAAATCGTAGCTGCTAAAAAAAATATTAATAAAATAAAAACTTCAGAAAGTATTTTGGAATTATGTGCGGAAATATGTATTCAACTCGGAAGTGATGGACTTCGTGGCGAATTAACGCTTCTTCGAGCTTCGAGAGCATTAGCAGCCTACCGAAATTCAAAAGAGGTGTCAGAGGCTCACGTTAAAAATGTGGCCACTATGTGTTTGAGCCATCGACTGCGGCGGGATCCATTGGATGAAACAGGATCGGCATCTCGTGTTGAAAGAGTTTTACATGCCGTTTGTGGATAAATCATGGAAATTGACACTAACAGAAATACAGCTCTAGCTTTTGAACTCTCAGCTATAAACCCTTCGGTATTTGGTGGAATTATTTTCAAGGCAGCCACTCCTGAGCATACGGAGATAATATTAAATTTTTTCAAGCAATCCGACTTGAATTTAAATAAAATATTTTCAAATTTTTCTATCACAGATTTAAATGGTGGTGTTGATCCACTCGAAAGCCTGCAAAAAGGCTATTTAGTTTACCGAAAGGGTATTCTTAGTAGGCCAGGTTGGTTTTCGTGTACTTCATTAAACGATATGCCAAAGGCCCTACAAGCCATGCTAGCCCACCAAATGGATAATATAGAATTAGGCCCCGTTCTCGCATTTGATGACGGTTATAGGAAAAATGACGTAACTCAACCAAAGCTTTGCGATAGATTAGCATTTTCTATTGATTTAAGAGAAGTCAGGTTTAACCAATTTTCCCCGGATTTTTTTTCTCAAATTAGCTCAAAGACGATTAAAGCAGAAATCACTGAAGCCCAAATTCAGTCTGTGATTGTAAGTGCAATTAAGTTCGGAATTGACGAAATGCGGCCGATTTATATGACAGTAAACGCAGCACAATATTTAGCTACTCTAGATAATCGCATCGCCGTGGAACAAACAGATCTAAATTTAGCAGCAACACTAATTTTGGGGCATAGAGCTCAAGTACTGCCAGAAGAAATCGAACATGATAAGCAAACCGACCCCCAAAAAGAAAACGAAGAAGAAAAAAATGAAAAAAATGATCAGAAAAAAAATAGCGAAATTAATTTACCTACCGAAGTATTAATAGAAGCAATAAAAGCTTCTTTGCCTGACGATATCTATGAGCATCTGAAAAATAATATTCGCCAGAAATCAAAAACAGGAAGTGGGTTTGGGAATAAACAGAAATCAAAAGTAAGAGGTCGCCCTAAGCCATCAAAAAATATACCTCCCGGTGATCAAGAGCGAATAGATATTGTTTCCACTCTCAGATCAGCTGCCCCATGGCAAAAATTGCGTAAAAAGCAGCTAAAAAAATCAAAAAACATAGTTATTCTCCCAAATGACCTTCATACTTTTAATTTCGAAGACCGATCCGAAAGAGTTATCATTTTTCTAGTTGACGCTTCTGGTTCAGCAGCCATGAATAGGTTGGGAGAAAGCAAGGGTGCAATTGAATTAATGCTAGCAGATTCATACGCTAAGCGTGACTTTGTCAGTTTAATTTCTTTTAGAGATACCAGTGCCGAAATTTTACTGCCACCTACGAGATCACTTGTCCAAACAAAAAAGAGACTAAGCTCATTAATGGCAGGTGGAGGCACACCGTTGGCCACTGGCCTTGATACTGGAATTAAACTTGCTCAAAACTGCAAAAGATCAGGGAAAATGCCAAGTCTTGCAATTTTGACTGATGGCAAAGCAAACATTGACCTTAATGGTCTTCCAAACAGAGAAAAAGCTTTGTCTGATTCAGTTTTAGTGGGTGAGATAGGAAAAAAGTTGGATATGAAATCTGTGTTTATTGATTGTGGGAAAAGACCAAATAATAATTTAAAAGAGATAGCGAATTCGATGGGTGCAAATTATGTCAGCCTCCCAAGAACGAACGCAACAAAAATATCTAATTTAGTACAAACAAATCTAGGTATCTAATGGAACAATATGTGCCATCTACTTGGCCTAATAGCCAATATTCCATTCAAGTAGAAACCACTTTTCATAAATGGCATATCCAGAGATTAGGGAAATCTGGCGGACAAAAGATTTTGTTTGTCCATGGTACTGGCTCTTCCTCCCACACTTGGTCCGATACGGTTAATTTTTTGCTGGAAAAATTTGAAGTTTTACTAGTAGACTTACCAGGTCACGGCTTTTCCAAACTGCCCGCTCCAAATGAAAGTTCACTACAATCAGTAGTTGCTGGGTCATTGGAATTAATCGAAAAAATTAGCTTTGTACCAGATCTTATTGTCGGTCATTCTGCAGGAGCCGCTATTGCCGTATTATTGGCAGAACAAATTGATACAAAAAATGGAACTATCTGTATAAATGCAGCCTTTGGGGAGTTTCCTGGGATAGCTGGCGTGATGTTTCCTATTTTTGCCAAAATCATTACAGTCGTTCCTTATTCGTCAGATATACTAGCTAGCCTGTCCAGAAATAACGAGAGAACAGAAAAATTGATTGCCAATACTGGATCTAAAATTACAAATGATAGACTGGATTATTATAAAATACTTTTTTCAAAACCTGATCATGTGAAAGGAACTTTAAAGTTAATGGCGGAGTGGGATCTTTCAGAGTTTCTAAATCACCTGAAAAATTCAGATGCAAATATCAATTTTTTAGTTGGAACTCTAGATAAGACAGTTCCTATCAGTATTTCTAAAAAATGGTCACAAATATTAACAAAAAGTAACTATAAAGAAATTCAAGGGGCTGGTCATCTTGTCCATGAAGAAATGCCATATGAGGTTAGCCAGTCTATTTTGGAACAGCTAAAGGCTCCACGAGTTTGACTTAGCCTATTCTAAGTCCAATAGCATCTACACCCAAACATCAGACATATTGAACTATTCACCTTACTTAAAGAAGCTTGAGCCTAGGCTACAACACGGGCAATGGCGCACTGTTTCCAAAGGACATTCAATGCATTCACTAGGTGATCTATATCTGCATCCGAATGCAGTGGCGACGGCGTGAAGCGCAATCTCTCAGTTCCCTTAGGAACCGTGGGGTAATTAATTGGCTGCACATATATACCGTAATCTCGCATTAATATATCGGACAACATTTTACACTTCACAGGATCTTTTATCATAACTGGGATAATATGTGATGGATTATTCATATGTGGTATTCCAGCCCTGTCCAAATCACTTCTAAGTTTTTGTACCTGCTTTTGCTGGCGTTTTCGCTCTAACTCGGAAGATTTTAAATGGACAATGGATGCTCTTGCACCTGCTGCAACGGCTGGTGGCAGAGCAGTTGTAAAAATAAATCCACTGGCGAAAGATCTTATAAAATCACATAGAATTTTAGATCCAGTTATATATCCACCCATGACGCCGTATGCTTTTCCCAGAGTACCCTCTATCAGGGTTATTCGGTCTGAAAGCCCTAATTCTTCGGAAATTCCGCCACCTCTCGGACCGTATAAACCGACTGCATGAACCTCATCCAGATATGTCATGGCATTGTGGCTTTCTGCCACTTCAACAATTTCCTGCATGGGAGAAATATCACCGTCCATAGAATAAACAGACTCAAACGCTACAATTTTCGGACGGCTAGGACCTATTGCCTTTAACTTTCTATCAAGATCTTCGGGGTCGTTATGCTTCCAAATGACTTTATCCGCACGTGAGTGCCTAATACCTTCGATCATACTCGCATGATTGGCTGAGTCAGAAAGTATAACCGCATTAGGTAACTTCGAACCTAGAGTTCCGAGAGAAGCCCAATTCGAAACATAGCCCGATGTAAACAAAAGTGCTGCCTCTTTTCTGTGTAAATCCGCTAATTCATTTTCCAATAAAACATGATGATGGTTAGTTCCCGATATATTTCTTGTACCACCAGCACCACATCCATTTGTATCAATTACAGATTTCATCGCATCTTTAACAATTTGACTTTGTCCCATTCCAAGATAATCATTAGAACACCAAACGGTAACATTTTCAGGCGAGCTTTTATCATAGCTTTTCGCTTTTGGAAAAGCTCCACATTGACGTTCTAATTCAGCAAAAATGCGATAATTACCTTCTTTTTTGAGCAGATCTAATTGATCAGAGAATAAAGCATCAAAGTCCATTGTAGTCCTCATTTAGATAGTCTTGTTTAGTTTTTGTTTTAGGCAGCATCCACCGCCATAATCGAGCATCGGGTATCGGTAAAACCATAAACCAGTGCTCCAAGAGCGCCATTAAAGAAATGGAAAATAATAAAGAAAACCCTACGATTTCATATGAGTTTTGAACACTAAAAAGCCGTTCAACCCAATAAACTGTTATTAGCGTTAAAAGCGTTACAGATATCGAGAAAAACCAGTTTAATTTGGAAATTTTAAAATAGCTCTTCAAGTGAGAAAGAGCTTGGGGAATAAATTCCGCATTTATATGAGGAACTCCCAGAAATAGATTTAGCTTAGCAAATATCCTTGCAAAATAGAGAATTGTAAAAGTCCAGATACCAAAGTGATTTCCTTGGGCATAGCCCAAGAATATCACTATTCCTAGCGCAAGAAGTAAAGAAATTTCATGATAAGCTAAAGTCCCCCAAGCACGGATAAATTTCTCAAATAATGTGATATTTCTCGGGCATTGTGATTTATTTGGACCAGTGATTACGCCTGTCAAAAATGTAAGCTCAATCCATCCCCAAACTAACAGCGCTGAAACGAAAGCAAGATAAGAATCCAAAATCGTTAGACTAGAACTCGTTTTCCAAATTCCCCAAAGGCCTAGTGCTAAAATTGGCAAGCTAAAAATACAGACCTTTAGTTTCGCCGAAAGACTGTGATTTTCCATTAGCCTTACAACTAAAAGTATAGCGCCAGTAGAAAACCACCAGAGAAATACTGCTGCTAGCATGGCTATGAAAATAGAGCCTCCCATCAGTATGCAGGCTCCATTCTGGTAATATTAGGCACCTGGTTGCTTTTAGCTGGCACAGCTAAAAGCGAAAGAAAAATTAATGCTGCCCTTGAGCTGAACCATAATTGCTTAAATCTATTCTTATTCTTTTTTGCTTCTGCAAGACCTACGTTAACTTTTTGAAGTCGTTTTAATTTATCAAACCATTTTGGATTATCTATATCGAGAGTTATAGGAAAAATTTGCTTACTCAACTCTGAGGTTTTAGTAAAAACCTCTTCTGCATACCAGTCAGGGTCAACTCCAAGTGCTTTATGAAATGCCGGCCTTTGATGATCCCTGATGTACATTGTAGAATAAACTGCAGTCAGAAAAAATTTTATCCAAAAAACGTTTATACCAGAGGTCAGCTTAGGATCTGTTTTCATCAAAAGTGCAAATGCCTCGCCGTGAGCAAATTCATCGTTGCACCATTCTTGAAACCACTTAAAAATTGGATGAAATCTATAGTGTGGATTTTTTTCAAGATGCCGATATATCGTAATATATCTAGCATATCCAATTTTTTCAGATAGGTAAGTTGCATAATAGATAAATTTAGGCCGAAAATAAGTATACTTCTTTTTCTGCGTTAAAAATCCTAAATTTACAGCCACACCAGCCTCTCTGAGAGCGTCGTTTATAAATCCAGCATGTCTGGCCTCATCGCGAGCCATTAACTGAAATAGGTTCGTTATGTCTTCATTAGAACCCCTGCGCTTCATTTCCTTATAGAGAACGCATCCAGAAAATTCAGCTGTGCAAGAACTAATCAAAAAATCAATAAATTCCTTTTTTAGTTCGGGGTTCATACCTTCCCAATCAACCTTATCCCAATCTTCATTTTTTTTGAAATGTCCTTTATTGGGATCACTGCGCATTCTTTCCATAAGTGGTTCCCACTCCTCCGAAATATGGCTTACGTCAATTGCGTCGAGCTCATCAAAGTCCGTGGTATAAAATCTTGGTGTTAGCAGAGTGTCCTGCATCGCAACTTCAGTTGCCATATCGCTGTCAAGCGCTGACTGAATTGCAATAGCTTCCTCTGCTGTGGTTGCGTCAGCTGAATGCTTATTCATAGCGTTGCCTCCTCAGAAAAAGAAAACTCACAGAGTTCCATAATTTCAAAATCACCAAAAGTTTTCGTCCACAATCGCTCTAAAAAGCTTGCTCTAAGTATTATGGCTTCCCTTTTCTCTGTAACCACTTCACCAAATGGTGCCATGATCTCAGGTCCCTGAACCTGTACTTCATCTCCAGGATAAATAATTGCACCATTATTAAACCGAACATGTGCATGGAGACTTTCAAATTTATGGCTAACCTCAACAGTACATGGCGCGTGTTCTTTAGTTCTCGTGAAAATACCCACTTTATTCCCCTTTCGTGGCTTTGGCTAATAATATTGTTTCAACTTACTTTTTGATATTTCTAGGATATTCACCTGGCTACTCCTAACTCACTACAGCGTCTATATTTTGAAGCTTTTGTTTTGGGCTATCTTTTACATCAACCAATCTCGCTTTTGCAGCATTAGATAAAATTTCAGCAACTTCAGCTGCATTAGGAATGCATCTCAAGCTAGGCTGTGGCTTTTTAAAATGCCATGCGCGAGCATGAGGCCAAAGAACTAAAAAAGAGAATTTAGCATCTTGCTTCGTATCAATAGCAATACTGCCAAAATTTTTAGAACTCGAAGCAATTGCTGCGTTTTCAATTTCAGTAAAAGGTAAGTTGAGTGTGACGGTAAGTGCAGCGCCAATTCGCATAACAACACGCTTATTTGTAATGGTATAAACGGTTGCCTTAGCTTGGATATAACCAACTAGCATTAAAAGCAAAGTGACTATCATTGCCAAGGCTAAAAAAGGCAAAGAAACTAATACGGCTTGATTTAAAGGCATCAAGTCAGATACCGAAATAAATCGCCAAACAAACAAAAAAATAAAATAACCCAAGATCCACCAAACATTGAGCGATTCAACTGTAAGGCGCAACCAATTTGGTTGCCCCTGCCACAAAATGACCTCACCTTCAGGAGGGCGTTCAGGAAGTCCTCTTATTGGTTCAAAAGCAAAATCATCTTGTGACATTTAAGTTTTCTCCTATCTTAAGTCAGTGGATCAGATCTTTTTTTCGAGGCATACATATTTCCTCCTGCGTAGTAAGCAGAAATTTTATCTTCCTCTAAAAGAGTTACTTGGTTTTTTGAGCTATGCTTCGGGACATCATTAAAGTGCTCACCAAAAATTGATTTTATTGCCACTCTATCTTTATGAATTCTGGCAAGCGTCATTGGTACAAGCCGGGATCCTCCACCATAATTCGCTCCAAGTTCAATTTCCAAGTAACGAACGAGCTGTTCTGGCTCATCAACCCACATATCGGAGATTTTACCAACAACTTCTCCATCGCCTGCAACCGCAGGCAAATCACGTGGATCGCGGCCAGCACTGACAACAAACTTACTGTTTGCAGACATAGGAATTATTTTGGGGTGTCCATGTCCATCCAGCTCAGGAACATCACGACGCGGAGCCCAAGATGCTGGACCAACACCATCTTTCATAGGGTCCCCAGTTGGCTCAAAAGGATAACCGTTCGCTACACTTGTTTGTTCCAAAGCAACCGTACGACCTTCACCATTCGCATTTGGCACAGTTACTTCACCGCGGGCATGCGGAAGCTCAAAAGTTTTGGCATCCGGTAATGGGAAAGGCCCCTGGTTTGCAGCTTCGCTACCATCATCGTTTTCCAATGGGTAGCCTTCACGCATGTTTTCTCTTTGAATATAAAAAATCAACAGAGCAAAAAAGATCCAGAATAGCCATATAGATAAGCTAGCTAAATCAAAGTTTCCAAATAATATCAGGTCCATTTTGTTTCCTTTCAACGATTCAAATTACATGGGAAAATCAGCGATACCGATGCGCGCCGATTTCTGATTAGACTTTATTTCCTTATTTCGTGCACTTTTTATTAACGGTGACAGTATCACCAAGGTCACCACAAGAAGTGCTAATTCTATATGATAAACAAAAAGATAGCCTGTCGCTTCATTATTCAGCGATGCGCTTAAACTATCATTCAATGCAAAGGCATTCACGATATCTCGTGTGGCTCCACCTATTGCAATGGCTAAACCTGCGCCTGTAGCTTGCGCAGCTCCCCAAGCTCCCAAGGCCAACCCGCGTCCTGATTTGCCAGAAAGAGGCAAGTTCATGGCGGCGATGAGCGTTGAAACTGAAAATAGACCAGCACCTAAGCCGATCAAAAACGTACCTATAAAGAATAAACCAACTGACAAAATTGGCGAGGAAAAAATTACACATGTGAAAGCAACAAAGCCTACCAAGACACCAAAATTCATCAGGTTGCTCGGATCTATTCCTTTATTTAATCTCTGTGCGGCAATTCCGAGACCCATAAGAGCGCCAACTGCCCAAGCCACCGTCAACAGTGTTGTCTCACTGACATTTAACTTTAGCACTTGTCCACCATAGGGTTCTAGAAGAACATCCTGCATATTAAAAGCAAGGGTTCCAATAAAAACAACCATAATAAGCCGGGCATTGTTAGATACGTTAATAAAGTCTCTCCAAGCCTCTTTAAACTTTGGATAGGGCGCAGCTCTTTCCGGCTTGGACATAGGGTTGACACTCTCTTGTCTCCAAATGGCAACTAAATTAATAATAAAACCAAATAAAGCCGCCCCTTGGACTACTCTTATAAGCCGAAGGTTTGAAAAATCCCGTAAAAGATATCCGATGACCAGCGCGGACAATCCCATTCCAACTAAAAACATAACGTATAAAAGAGCCACAACTCTCGGTCTCTTATCTTTTGGTGCCCTGTCGCTCGCAAGTGCCAATCCCGCTGTCTGAGTCATATGTAAACCAATGCCAGTCATTAAGAATGCCAAGCCTGCAAGGGCTTCTCCAGCCCACATTGGGCCTATAGTTTGCTCACCAGATAAAACAATAAGTGCAAAAGGCATGATTGATAAACCACCCATCTGCCAAAGTGAACCAAACCAAATAAAAGGTATTCGCTTCCAGCCAATCGCTGAGCGATAGTTATCGGATTTGAAACCCAAAGCGGCTCTAAATGGTGCAATCAAAACGGGAATTGCCACCATAAGCGCAACGATAGTCGCCGGCACTCCCAGTTCTACAATCATAACTCTATTAAGTGTTCCTAATAATAGAACAGTCGCCATACCAACTGAAATTTGGAATAAAGAAAGACGGAGCAATTGCCCCAGAGGCAAGTCAATGCTAGCCGCATCTGAAAATGGAAGAAGTTTTTTGGTAAAACTTAAAGAGATATGAGGCTTCAAACCCAGCATCACATGCAACTGACCCCCTGTGAAATATAAAACCCAGAAGAAATTCGTCCAAGATCATTAATATCGGCAATCCCTGCCAAACTTTTTGAAATTTTTCTTATACACTGCGGCTCCATAACCGGTGATTTGTCACCCCTTGGAGCCAATTTTCCTAAATACCACATAGCTTGTAGAAGTTTTGTTCTTGGAGCAACGGTAAAGATTATTTCCCGATCAGTCCTTTGTTTTAACTCAGTCAAAATTCTAGTAAGATCCGGTAATGAATAATAAATAAGACTATCCATAGCAACTATGTAGTCGAATTTTCCAAGATGCTCGCTACACAAGTCACCAACATGAAAACTTATTTTCTGATGATGACAGTCGGCAATTCTGTTTTTAGCTATCTGAATTAAGGAATGACTTATATCAGTTGCGACGACAGAGGCCCCTCTTTTAACAAGCTCAGCTGTTAATTGGCCGGTTCCACAACCAGCATCTAATATTCGAGCTCCTGTCAATTCGTTAGGTAATTGACTTAATAATTTAAACCGCATTCTTTCTCGCCCAACCCGTACAGTTTGACGAATTTTAGAAACCGGAGCATCCGAAGTAAGCTGCTCCCACGTCTTTGACGCAGTTTTGTCAAAATAAGTCTCAACGCGAGAAAGAGTTTGGTCGTAAAGCATTAATCAAAACCCAACAATTCAAAGATAACTCTATCCTCTAGCGGGGCGGGAGCAAGCGGCTCCGTTCCATTCCAGAGCGTTTCAGCCAGTCGGACATATTCCTTCTGAACAGCCACCACCTCTTCGTCGGCGTCCATTTCAAAGAGTGTTTTCTTTTTTAATCGAGATCGACGGATCACATCAACATCTGGCATATGAGCTATTCTATTGAACCCAACTTCCTTACAATACCGGTCTACTTCATTTGTTTCGCGGGATCGGTTTGCGATACAACCAGCAAGTCTCACTTTGTAATTATTTGATTTAGCTTGAACCGCAGCAATTATTCTATTCATTGCATAGATGCTGTCAAAATCGTTTGCAGTTACAATCAAAGCTCTGTCTGCATGCTGTAGAGGTGCTGCAAAACCTCCACAAACCACGTCGCCGAGAACATCAAAAATCACAACATCCGTATCTTCAAGCAGATGATGTTGCTTCAATAATTTAACTGTTTGACCGACTACATAACCACCACATCCAGTACCAGCCGGCGGACCACCAGCCTCAACACATTTAACACCATTAAAGCCTTCAAAAATAAAATCTTCTGGCCGAAGTTCTTCAGAATGAAAATCAACTTCTTTTAAAATGTCTATGACTGTTGGAACTAAGGTTCCCGTCAGCGTGAAAGTACTATCGTGTTTAGGGTCACATCCAATTTGCAAGACACGCTTGCCTAATGTTGAAAAAGCAGCAGACAGGTTAGAGCTAGTCGTTGATTTACCAATTCCTCCTTTTCCATAAACTGAGAAAACTTTGGCTCCGTCAATTTTCATTTCAGGATCTTGATGTACTTGCACCGACCCTTCACCATCTTGACCGCGTAATTGCGGTGGGGATTTGTCTAATGGGCTCATAAGATACACCTTTTTGTTTGTGATAATTTTAAATTCATTGCGCAGCCACTCCTTCCATTCGATCCTCAAGAGTGTCTGCTGCATCTTGAAGTGCAGCAATTGTTTCAGGATCTGGGTTCCAATAAGAACGATCATTTGCCTCAAGCAACCTATTCGCCATTCGCGAACTCGCCGTCGGGTTCAGATCAGCAATTCTATTCCGCATCTCTTCATCAAGAACAAAGGTTTCACTAATTCGTTGGTAAACCCAAGGCTCCACTTTTCCTGTAGTAGCCGACCAACCAAGTGTATTGGTAACCTGGGCTTCCAGTTGACGCACACCTTCAGCACCGTGATCAAGTAAAGATTCGTAAAACTTTGGGTTCAATGATCTTGAACGTGTTTCCAGAGAAACTTGATCAGCAAGTGTTCGGACTTTTCCATTTCCTCTTGTATGATCAGATATATAAACATCTATATCTTGACCATCACGAGCTCTGCTAACCGCTTTCGAAATTCCACCCAAGGTGTCAAAATAGTGATCAACAGTAGTGATACCAAGCTCGACACTTTCTAAATTCTGATAAGCTAATTCAACTTTAGCTAAAACATTTTTAAGTAATTTTTGGTTTTGACTGGGCTTACCATCTCTTCCATACGCAAAACTTTTACGAGCCTCATAAGCATCGGCTAATTCATCTTCTTCATCAAAGGATGAACTATCTACCAGTTGATTTACATTAGACCCATAAGCGCCTTCCGCATTCGAAAAAATTCTTAAAGCTGCTGTTTCAAGGTCACTGCCAGTATTAGCCATATAGTCCAAGACATTTGCGCGAACAAAATTCTGCAAAGGATCTTCGTCTGCCGCCGCAGCCTTGTACGCCGCTTCAGCCAACATTTTAGTTTGAAGCGGTAAAAGGTCTCTAAAAATCCCAGAAAGTGTCATTACAACATCAATTCGGGGCCTTCCCAACTCTTCTATTGGAATTAAATCTGCCCCCGAAAGCCGTCCAAAACTGTCAAACCTTGGAACTGCCCCTATTAAAGCCAGTGCTTGTGCTATTTGCTGACCATCTGATTTAATATTATCAGAACCCCACAAAACTAAGGCAACAGTTTTAGGGTTTTTTTTATGAGTTTTGAGCAACAATTCTGCCTGAATTTCGCCTTGACGGCACGCAAAAACAGTTGGCATCCTAAACGGGTCAAAAGCATGGATGTTTCGTCCAGTCGGAAGAATATCTGCTGATCGAACAATATCTCCGCCCGGAACAGGTGGAATGTATTGCCCCGCAAGCGCATTCATTAATGCTGGAATTTCACTTTGCTTTTTGAGCGCTGTGAATAGCCCATCTCGCTCTTCCGACCCCAGCCCATCAATTGCATCTATATAGCTTTGACATTGATTATCTGAAAGCTCCTCACCCAAAATATGTAAGCCTTCCGGAACCAGTGCCTCTTCAGTTTCTAACAACTTAAGCCAAAGCGCATCAATATCTGTTTCAGAAAAATCTAATATCTCAGCTTGCTCCTTGATTAAAGCCGCTAATTCTGGTCTCGCAGCATCGGAATCTTGCATCTCACGCCAGCGGATCAAGCTATCTTTTAGTTCTTGCAATCCTTTATATAAGCCAGCTGCTATCACTGGTGGCGTGAGGTGTGTAATGGTCACCGCATTACTTCGTCGCTTTGCCAAACTAGCTTCAGAGGGGTTGTTACAGGCGTAAAGATAGATATTAGGCAAATTACCGATTAAGCGATCCGGCCAATCTTCTCCACTCAAACCAACCTGTTTGCCGGGCATAAATTCAAGTGCACCATGCATACCAAAATGCAGAACTGCATCTGCCTTATATTCATTTTTCAACCATTGATAAAAAGTTGAAAAGGCATGCGTAGGGGCAAACCCCTTTTCGAATAATAAACGCATAGGATCACCTTCGTAACCAAATGAGGGTTGCAATCCTACGAAAACATTACCGAAGTCTTTTCCTAATACAAAAACTGAATTACCGTCAGACTGAACACGACCAGGAGCTGAACCCCACTGATCTTCAATTTCCTCCAGCCATGGCGTATTTTTAACAATCCAATCTGCATCGACTCTACAAGCAACGTTTGCATCTTGACCAAATTTTGAAGAATTTCCGTTTAAAACTTGATCTCTCAATTCTTCAACTGATGAAGGAACTTCTATGTCATAACCATCCAGTTTCATCTGTAACATTGTTCGATACAATGAACCAAAAACATTCAAGTATGCAGCAGTCCCGGCAGCACCTGCATTCGGTGGAAAACCAAAAATGATTATTGCTATTTTTTTATTCTCAGCTGGTTTCTTTTTCAATAAAATCAGCTTTTCGCATCGCTCAACAAGAATATTTATTCGCTCATTGCAAGGAGCCATTGCTCGTTGCTTGCCACTATTACCATGACGACCGGCAAATACTGTAGGATTGATTGCACCATCCAGCTCAGGAAGGGCAACAAGCATTGTTGTTTCTATTGGGCCAAGGCCACCACTTGAATTGGACCATTGCGACAAAGTTTGAAATTCCAAAGGGTGAGCTGCAACATAGGGTAAATTTAATTCCTTCAAGACGCTTACAGCTGCAGCACTATCGTTATAAGCAGGTCCACCGACTAAAGAAAACCCTGTCAACGATAGAAGTCCATCAATTACTGTTTTGTCAGAATTCTTGAAATATTTTTCGATAGCGGGTCTTGCATCCAATCCACCAGAAAAAGCTGGAACAACTTGAATATTATGTTCCGTAAATCTTCTAATAACAGCATCATAATGCGCCGTGTCTCCGCTCAAGACATACGATCGCATCAAAAGAATACCGATTGTCCCTACGGGGTTTTCCAGTTTTGGTAGATCTTCAATTCTATCAAATATTTTTTCATTTAAATCAGGATGATACAGGCCTACATCAGGATAATCTTTTGGCATCTCAGTTTTACAACCGCGCCAACCTTCCACTCGCGAATAACGTGAAATTAAAAATCGCAACATAGACTCAATATTTTCATCTGTTCCTCCTAGCCAATATTGCATTGCTAGGAACCAAGCTCTTAAGTCTTGCGATTTACCTGGAATAAATTTCAAAATTTTAGGAAGTCTGCGAAGCATGCGCATCTTCTTTTCGCCACTTTCACTAGATGGCTTTGAAGAGCCCCGCAATTTCTTTAAAAGGGACATAACATTGCTTTGCGGGGAAAGCATATCGAGCGCACCCATTTTCGTCTGCTTTACAAGCTCCGCGTCACTAATCATTCCAACAATTGCATCACAAGAATTTCGCCTTAATTGAATTTCAGGCAAAAGCCTTTTTACATGATGCTCTAAAAATAAAAGGTTGATAACAATTATGTCAGCCTGAGCGATAGCTTCCCGAACAACCTCGAAAGCTCCAGGATCTTCATCCCATTCAGCGGCAGCAAATATATCAATATGTAATCCATCAAAATCGGGCAGCATATTCAATAATGCCCGCTCACATGGACGGGCGTTGTGAGAATCCAATGTAACAATCACAATCCGATAGTTAATTCTATCAGAGAAATTATGATCAAAACTATCGCGCATAGTGTGCCTTAGCCTCGTAAAGAGTTTCTATAGATATTTCGGAAAATCCATTATTCTCAGCATATTTTTCTGTATTTTTTCGAGCCTTACCTCGCACAAAAAATGGTATTTTTTTAAGCTCCTTTTCAGCATCCGTTAACCAAATTATTTTATTTTCAGAGCTAACCTCATCGGCTTCATCAACTTGCGGTTGATTTTTCTTTTCAGGGCTATGGGCCGCGTGGTGGCTCGGGCCCGCCTCATCGTGAAACTCGAAGTCTTCCCTAAACATAGTGAGTAAATGCTCTTCTAAACCCATAACTAATGGATGAACCCAAGTATCAAAAATTACATTGGCACCTTCTGGTCCCATTTGCGGAGAGTACCGAGCGGGAAAGTCCTGAACATGAACTGGTGCTGAAATAACAGCGCATGGAATTCCTAAGCGTTTTCCGATATGCCGTTCCATTTGAGTGCCCAAAATAAGTTCTGGCGCAATAGCCTGAATATGTTTTTCAACCTCCAGATAATCATCCGAAACCAGTGCATCCAGACCAAATGTAGCAGCAAACTTTCGCATAGGCCTTGCCATCTCTCTATTGAAACAGCCCAGCCCTACTACCTCAAAACCAATTTCGTCTCTTGCAATCCGAGCAGCAGTCATAGCATGAGTGCCATCTCCAAAAATGAAAACTCTTTTGCTGGTAAGATAAGTACTGTCGACTGAAGCAGAGTACCAAGGAAGCTGAGAATAAGTATTTGCATCACTTGTATTAATTTCTACGATTTCAGAAACTTCTTTGACAAAGTCGGATATAGCTCCAACCCCTATTGGGACAGTTTTAGTGAAAGGCTGTGAGTAAGTACGTTCTAAATATCTACAGGCCATTTCACCAGTTTCAGGATACATCAAAACATTGAAATGAGCTTGTGAAATTAGCTCTATGTCTTTTGGTGTTGCGCCATAAGGCGCACAAACGTTTACCGTTATTCCCATGGAATTTAATAATTTCGTCATTTCCAGAACATCATCACGATGTCTAAAGCCTAATGCTGTTGGACCTATTAGGTTGCAAGTAATTTCACTAGTTCTCTCCAGCGGTCTTGAAAGAGTTTTTACAATTTGGAAAAAAGTTTCATCAGCGCCAAAGTTTTCTTTACGCTGATAACTTGGCAGCTCTAGAGCGACCACTGGAACTGGTAGACCAAGCGTTTCAGCTAACCCTCCTGGATCATCCTGAATTAATTCTGCTGTACATGAAGCACCCACTAGGAGCAATTCAGGCTTGAACCTTTCGTAAGCCTCAATACAAGCCTTTTTAAACAAGCTCGCCGTATCTGATCCCAAATCACGAGCTTGAAATGTAGTATATGTTACAGGGGGTCGATGGTTTCGTCTTTCAATCATTGTGAAAAGCAAGTCAGCATAAGTATCGCCCTGCGGCGCATGTAGAACTAGATGCACTTTTTCCATACCGGTTGCCACACGAATTGCCCCAACATGTGGAGGACCTTCATATGTCCAAACCGACAGCTTCATGCGACCTTACCAATCTTAAGTTTCTCAGATCGATTAATAGGACGAGCAAACAGAGATGCCAGGTCGGCTGCCTGCTCATAAAAATGTATTGGACTAAAAACTAGCTCTATAGCCCACTTGGTGGTTAAGCCTTTTGCCTCTAACGGGTTTGCCAAGCCTAATCCACAAACGACCAAATCGGGCATGCGATCAAAAACCCGATCCAACTGTTTATCGACATCTTGGCCCTCAGATATAGTTATTCCTTCTGGAAGAAGCTGTAGGTCAGGTCCAACCAACTGTTTGTGAATATAAGGGCTTCCAACTTCAATTAGCTTCATTCCACATTCTTGATTTAAAAACCTAGCTAGAGGAATCTCTAGCTGGCTATCTGGAAAAAAGAAGACTGAGCGATCTGTTAATATTTTAGAAACCTTTTCGATAGCAATTTCTGCTCGCCGACGCGGAGCATCTGTTACTGCTTCAAAAGTTTCTTTTGAGACTCTAAAAATATCACAGATAGCTTTTAACCATGCAGTTGTTCCACTTGCCCCAAAAGGAAAGGGAGCATAGATAGGTTTTGCACCACGACGAACCATCTCTTCAAAGCTTGCGCCAAGAAATGGCTGTGCACATATAAAATGGGTATTACTTCCTACTGAAACTTCGTCCTCAACTCGAACCTGGGGCAAAACAAAGACATTCGTCAAACCAAGTTGTTCCAATAGCCTGAGCATCTGATCATGAACGATATCTGGAAGAGCCCCAAGTATTACAAGCTGTTGTTCATTCGATGTCTCTAAACCTCGAATCACCGCCTCTAAACAAGCATCTTCACCTTGAGTAAAAGTGGTTTCTATTCCTGAACCAGAGTAATTTATAACATTTACTTTTGGAAAATATTGTTCAGATAACTTTTCTGCTGCAGTGGCTAAATCTAGCTTAATAACTTCTGATGGACATGAACCAACTAAAAACAAACGCCTAATGTCCGTTCGTCTTGAAAGTAATTCCTCTACGGTTCTCTCAAGCTCTTGTTGAGCATCTGCCATACCAGCCAAGTCTGTTTCTTCAAGTATCGCAGTACCAAATCGAGGCTCAGCAAACACCATCACGCCAGCAGCGCTCTGCAGTAAATGAGCGCAAGTTCTAGAGCCAACAACAAGAAAAAATGCATCCTGCATTTTTCGATGCAGCCAAATTATCGACGTTAAGCCACAGAAAACTTCATGCTGCCCACGCTCCTTAAGTACGGGCGCATCCAAACAGCCAGTCAGGGATTGATCACTGGACATATGCATCCTCCCAAGCTGATTGAATCCTAGCGGCCCTTAATTTTATAAGAAATTGAATAGCATTCACGAAATATGCAGCATACGCAAAAAGAGCTAACAACATAAGCTGTTGTTCAGAAAATAAATTTATCCAGAAAGCGAAGACATAAGCGATGTGCAAAAAGATCACGAAAAAACTAACAACGTCTTCCCAAAAAAATGCAGGCGCCAAAAGGTACTGACCGAAAACAACTTTTTCCCAAATTGCACCAGTGACCATTATTAATAATAGAATAGAGGTCTTAGCAATTACAGAAATAGTGGCGAGCTCATAGCCCTCACCAGTATTCAAGTATCTTATTACTAAATAGGTAGAAGTAAGAAAAACAAAAAACTGAAGGGGCGCCAGCACTCCCTGTACTTGCGTCCAAATAGTCTCATCCCTGCGCTTTTTTTCTTCTGCAGTATACAGCAAGTCGTGGTCTTTCTTTTACTCTCTTCCCACCTCGGCCATCCTATGACAGGCAAAGGGCATGACATCAGTATTGCTGAGCATAAAAATATGTCAATAAAAAGTTACACAATTTTATATTAAGTGTCTATTTCCATAAACAATCTGTAAGTCTTAAGGACAGCGTCAGTTTTTACTGAAAATGAATCAATATCTCTTAAAAAATTGTAATGAACATAAAATTGGACAAATTGGCTCACATTAAGTAGTCTGTAAATAATATGTGACAGTAACATAGGCTGATACGCCTAGGGCTATCAGGGATTGGGAGCAAGAGTGAGCACCAAAAATTTTAGAACATCCTTAAATTCGGATGAGGCTTTGATATCAACCTTGGTATATTCAGCCTTAAATACAAGCAAAGAACAGCTCCTGCGCCCAGCACACCCAGGGTGGATTGAAGAATCTGGAAAACTTCTAGTGCGGCACTGCCTATCTAAAACATTTGATCAAAAAACGATTCTCCAAGAGCTTTTAGACCTTGGGTTTAAACTGGATACAATCGTTGATCACTGCATTCCAATTGCCGCAACGAGATTGGGGGAGGCTTGGGTACAAGATACATTGAGCTTTTCTGAAGCAACTATCGGGTCAGCAAACTTACAAATATTACTAAAGCACATAGCCCAGGATAGAGAAAACAACTTCGTTTCTGAAAGAGGGAAAAGATTTCTTGTTTGCGTCCATGAAAGTGAACAGCATACACTAGGGGCTTTAGTATTAGGTGACATGTTGAGACGGCAAGGGCACTCTTTAAAGATAAAACTAGATGCTAAGTGTTCACAGATTTGCAACCTGCAAGAATCCAATGATTACGATGGAATATTTTTTTCCTGTGCAAGTTTTTTAAGTGTTAAAGAAACAGCCGCCTGTGTAAGACAAATAAGGCGAACTCTAAGACACAACTGCCCAATCTTTTTAGGGGGTAGTAATATTGAGCAAGTATCGCAAGGTATAGACTTGAAAGAATTTGATTTGGTTACAAGTTCACTCAACGCTGTGATCGAGTACGTCGAAAAGAATAGGAAAGAAATCCCGTTAAGTTTCGGCATGGCCGCAAAAGGATGAAACAAAAATCCGATAATCTTTGGAAGTTTGGCTCAATTCCAATGATAGAGCCAGAAGATCTTGGTATAGTTTTAGCAACGTCCTCTGATATCGCGGTTTTATTAAACTCTGACACAAAAATATCATCAATTTTAGTAAACAAAGCAGAAAAATCCTATGGTAATCTAGACCACTGGATTGGGCGGAAGATTACCGACTTTCTAACTACGGAAAGCATACCAAAAATTAAGTCAGCCATTGGTAAATTGGAAAACGGCGAGACAGTTCTCTACGGTTTAGAGTTGAACCACGTTGACAATGCATATTGGCAGTTTCCTATCAAATACAATATACACCGCCTTGGTAAAGACGGGCAAATAATCTTGCTCGGCAGAGACCTTCAGACGATATCCGAAAATCAACAAAGGTTTGTCAAAGCTCAAATAGCATCTGAAGAAAGCATAGAAGAAAGAAGAGAGCTAGAAGCACATTTTAAAGTATTACTCACAAAAACAACCGACGCTCTGGCTTTTATAAATGCAAAGTCAGGTGAAATCATTTTTTCTAACCCTGCATTCCAAGAATTGTTTTTTAAAGATGATTTCAAAGATGAGAAAACAAAAATGGAATCCTTCATTGCCGGCAATTCTGAAAGAAAAGGGTTTATGGAAAAACTTTCCATTGCTGCGCATGGAAGTTACGATATTAGTGAAGAGCTCGAAACAACTAGTGGAGAAGTGATATTCTCAATTACTCCCAATGTATATAGAGCTGCTGGACAGCAAATTATAATTTGCAAGTTTCTTCCTAAAACAATTAGAAAACAAGGTGAGAAAGAACTCACAGAAAACCTTTTGGCAACTTTTCATAATAGCTCAGACGCAATAATTTTCACTGATGTAAAAGGGTCCATTCAATATACAAATGAAAGATTTTTAGATCTTACCAACACTAGCCACAAAAATGAGGTCATTGCACAAAACCTTTCAGATTTTTTAGGGAGAGGGGAGATCGATTTAGCCATAATGCTTGAAAACGTTATGCAATCTGGCGCTGTTAAAATCTACTCCACCCATTTAAAAAGCTCTTTTGGAACCAAGATAGATATTGAAGCATCAGTCTCGCGTAATAACTCGGACGCCAATGGGTTGATTGCTTTTATAGTGAGAGAAGTTTTATCACCTAGCGGTAGAGAAGAGGCTTCAAAAGTTCATTCTAAATTGGAGCATAGCCAGGATGAGGTTGCTGCGAAAGAATTAGTTGGAAGCGCAACTCTCAAAGAAATTGTTACTGACACGACCGATGTTATTGAAAAAATATGTATCGAAGCAGCACTAGGTATAACCAATAATAATAGAGCTGCCGCAGCTGACCTATTAGGACTTTCTAGGCAAAGTCTATACGTCAAATTAAGCAAGTTTGAAATGTAAGATAAAATTTGACTTAGATATTAACAGTAAACCTTTTTGAAAATTATTAAAGTTTGATAAAAGTGTTGATTTTAAGTTGCATGATTTCATATTGTCAATAATATATGACACATGAGTGTCACGAATAGTAAACAGCCTTCTACATATCCAAATTTTCTGGTGGTTCTCGAACTTCTTAAACCAATAACATGGTTCCCGCCGATGTGGGCTTTCGCTTGTGGTGTTATATCATCCGGTGTTTCTGTGATGGAGAATTTGGACTTACTAATACTAGGGATAATAGTTGCGGGACCAGTGGTTTGCGGAATGAGCCAGGCTGCTAATGATTGGTGTGATAGACATGTAGATACTATAAATGAACCCAATAGACCCATCCCATCTGGTAGAATGCCAGAAAATTGGGGGTTAAAAATAGCGTTAGGAATGACGGTTCTAGCGATTGTCTTAGGTTGGCAACTTGGTGTCTGGGGCTTCATCGCGACTATCATTGCAGCGCTAGCCGCTTGGGCCTACTCAATTGAGCCAATTCGGTTGAAAAAATCAGGTATATGGGGCCCTGGCTTAGTTGGCCTCTGTTATGAAGGCATACCTTGGTTCACCGGTGCTGCGGTTATGCTGCAGGCATTTCCAGATGTAAAAATTATTTTGGTTGCAATTGCTTACGCAATTGGGGCCCATGGTATTATGACCCTAAACGACTTCAAAGCGTTGAAAGGGGATAAAGCACTCGGAATAAATTCTCTTCCTGTCCAATTAGGTCCGGAAAAAGCGGCAAAAATTGCATGCTATGTAATGGCTGCTCCTCAAATCGGTGTGATCACTTTGCTTTATGCTTGGGGATTACCCATATTTTCGATTTTTGTTTTATTGCTTTTAATCGGACAGATAGTAGCAATGCGACGGCTGCTAAGTGATCCGGAAAAATTTGCTCCTTGGTATAATTCTACGGGAGTTTTGATGTTTGTGAGTGGAATGATGGTTTGTGCTCTTGGCTTATCACAGGCTTTTGCACAATGAGCACGTATATTCATCAAAATACACTTGGATGGTTTTCAATTTTTCGACTTGGTTTAGTTCAAGCATGTCTTGGTGCAGTAGTCGTAATAATGACCTCTACTTTAAACCGCCTTATGGTAGTCGAGTTATCTATGGCTGCAACAGTTCCCGGTTTTTTAGTTGGTTTACACTATGCCGTTCAACTCTCTAGACCCAAATGGGGTTTAATTTCTGATCTCGAAAATAACAGAACAAAGTGGATAAATTTGGGTATGCTTATCTTAGGCGTTGGAGCAAACTTAGCGACGCTTAGTCTGGTTCTTTTCAACTCGAACCCCTTTCTGGCAATACTGCTTTCTATTTTTGCTTATACACTAATTGGATTAGGTGTCGGAGCATCTGGAACCTCTTTATTAGCTCTTATGGCAAAACACACTTCTGAGAGGCGACGACCTGCTGCTGCCATGATTACATGGTTAATGATGATCTTTGGAATAGCAATGACGGCAGGAGTCGTTGGGGCGTTATTGGACCCCTATAGCTTTGGTTTACTGCTTAGAATTGTAGCAGGCCTAACAGTTTTGACTTTGATCGTATCTATTGTTTCCACGTGGAAAATTGAAAATAGCTTAGATAAAATAGAGCAAAAAGATGGAGAAAAAGTACCATTACTTGAAGAATTGAAAAGTTTATGGGAGCATTCAAAAACTAGAAATTTTACAATTTTTGTTTTCCTTTCGATGACAGCCTACTTTATGCAAGAACTTATTCTTGAGCCATACGCAGGCATTGTTTTCCAGTATACTCCGAGTGAAACAACTTCGTTATCAGGCATGCAAAATGGTGGTGTTTTTATAGGAATGCTCACCGTTGGAATACTTGCTACTGCGCTAAAATTAGGAACATTAAAATCATGGGTCCAAGCGGGATGTTTTGGCTCCTGTTTTATGCTTATATCAATTATGCTTCTCGGCCAGTTTAATAGTTCTTTTCCATTAGAATTTGCCGTTATTGGTCTTGGGTTTTTTAATGGAATGTTCGCTGTCGCTGCTATTGGCTCTATGATGAGTTTAGCAGGTAGTGGAAGCAAAAGTCGCGAAGGAACTAGGATGGGATTATGGGGAGCGGCCCAAGCAATAGCTGCTGGATTTGGCGGCTTACTGGGGACCATTCTTGTGGACTTATTGCAAGTGGCTAATCTTAGCCCTGTAAATGCTTATGGTATGGTCTTTTCATTGGAAGCCGGCCTATTTGCATTAGCCGCTCTTTTAGCAAGTACGTCGATTACGTTTAATAAAAATTATGGAAAAAATATAGCAATACCGGGTGAGTGAAATGTTTGATGTTATAATTATTGGTGGTGGCCCTTGTGGCGCAACTGCAGCAGAGGATCTTGGTAAATTAGGTCATAAAGTTGCTCTTTTGGATAGGCCGGGCAGGATTAAACCGTGTGGCGGCGCAGTACCACCTATCCTAATAAAAGATTTTGACATACCTGATCATTTACTAAAAGCAAAGATTGTAACCGCTAGGATGGTTTCTCCAACAAATCGCAGTGTCGATATACCAATAGAGAACGGTTTTGTTGGAATGGTAGATAGAGAAGAATTTGACGAATTCTTAAGAAAGCGTGCAGCGTCTGCTGGCGTTACAAGGTTCTCTGGTACTTTTGATAAAATAACTCGCCAAGATGGTAAAACTATTGTTGAGTTTTTGAATCATAAAAACGAAAATAAAGAAAAAATCCATGCAAAAATAATTATTGGGGCTGATGGTGCTAGAAGCAAAGTGGCTAGATCTGAAATTCCTGATGCGGATAAAATTCCCTATGTGATTGCTTATCACGAGATTATCAAAGCACCAGAAGAGTTTTCGGGATATAAGTCGGATCGCTGTGATGTGATTTACAACGGTTCAATTTCACCAGACTTCTACGGTTGGGTTTTTCCACATGGTGAAACAGTATCAGTGGGAATGGGAACCGGTGTAAAGGGTTTTGATTTAAAAGATGCAACCTCATCCCTTCGACTTAACTCAGGCTTAGAAGATTGCGAAACTATTAGAAAGGAAGGGGCACCAATACCCCTTAAACCTTTAAAAAAATGGGATAATGGTAAAGATGTTTTATTAGCCGGGGATGCAGCTGGCGTAGTTGCCCCTAGTTCTGGTGAAGGAATATTTTACGCAATGTGTTCTGGTCGAATGGCAGCTTCAGCTGTTGCTGAAGCATTACAAAAAAATAATCCAAAGTTTCTTAATTTAGCCCAAAAATCCTTTGTGAAACAACATGGAACAGTTTTTAAAGTCTTAGGCGCTATGCAGAATGCATATTATAAAACGGATGATAGAAGGGAAAGATTTGTTTCGCTTTGTCATGATGTGGATGTGCAAACGATGACATTTGAAGCGTACATGAATAAGGATTTAGGGAAAGCGCAACCACTAGCGCATCTAAAAATTGGGCTCAAGAATATTGCCCATTTGTTAGGTATAGTATCCAAGGAATATACATGACAATTTTTATACCTGCCTGGAATAACGGAACTTTAGAGCCAATAGAAAAGCTTGAAGTTCACAGGAGAGGATTGAAACACAAAGCAATTTCAATATTTGTTTTTTGTGGTGGGAAACTACTCATTCAACAGAGAGCATCAAATAAATATCATTCGCCCGAGCTTTGGGCCAATTCCTGCTGTTCGCATCCCAATTGGGGCGAAAATTCAGAAGACTGTTCAAATAGACGAATATTCGAAGAACTTGGCCTTAAGAACTTAGAACTGCGTTTCATTGACCAAATAGAATATAAGGCAAATGTTGGTTCCGAATTAATAGAGCATGAAGTTGTGGATTGTTTTTCGGCTCTTTGTCAAACTACTCCCAAAATCAAAATGAATCCTGAAGAGGTAAAGAACTATGCTTGGGCAGATATAGAGCAACTAAGACAAGACGTAAAACAATCTCCAACAAAATATACTCAATGGTTCAAAATTTATTTAAATGAACATTTTGAAAAATTGTTTGTTTGTCAGTAAACATATTAATAAGTACAATTAGAAACTTTCAAGGTATTCAAGTTGACAAAAATTTTTGTTGCCGGCGCTACTGGTTACATTGGAAAAAATGTTGTCAAAAGTGCATTAGAGCAAAACTTTAAAGTTGTTATAGCAACAAGAAAAGTAAGTGCCGATTTTGATCTAAAGGATCAAAATTTAAAAGTCGTAGAAATATCCAAAAGCGACAATAGTTGGATAGAAAATCTTCAAGGTATAGATGTATTTATCTCCTGCTTAGCAAGTAGATCTGGTGAGCCCAAAGATGCGCGCTCTGTAGACTTTAAACTTAACAAGCTACTTCTTGAAAAAGCAAAGCGTATAAAGTGTTCACAATTCATTTTACTTTCTGCAATCTGCGTTCAAAAACCAAGATTAGCTTTTCAATTTGAAAAACTAGCATTTGAAAAAGAACTGAAAAAAAGTGGATTAAATTTTTCCATTATAAGGCCTACTGCCTATTTCAAATCTTTATCTGGACAAATAGAAAATATAAAAAAAGGTAAGCCTTACGTTTATTTTGGCAATGGAGAACTTACACAATGTAATCCAATTTCTGAAAAAGATTTGTCGCTTTTCATCTTATCCTGTGTCACGGATAAAAATAAGTGGAGAAAAATATTACCGATTGGTGGTCCAAATCAGTCGTTAACACCAAAAAATGTTGGTGAAATGTTATTTGAAGTATTTGAAGTTACACCGAAATACAAATCCTTCCCAACCAAACTACTTGATGCAATTAGGCTTTTACTTCTAATTGCTGCTCCTTTTTCAAGCTGGGCGAAAAGCAAGTCCGAGCTTATTAAAATAGCCAAATATTATGCAACCGAGTCCATGCTCATTTGGGATGAAAACAAATTATGTTATGATCCGTTTAAAACCCCCTCAACAGGAGAAGATACGTTAGAACAATATTTTCATGCTATAAAAAAACAAAGGATCGAATTAGAAATCGACCGCGACAGTAAGCTTTATTGATCTTTAACATGGAAAAGTTTACACGCCCTTGGGGATAAATTTTCAACGGATAAACCACTAAAATGCTATCGTTTGATTACACACAAATTCCAATAATAGTTAGTCTTTTAATTATTTTAGTTGGACTAACATTTAAGGGGATATGGCTATGGAGTTCATTAACTGTAGCAGTGGTATTTCTTTATGTTACGGACAAAGAAAGTATTATTACACTTGTAATTTATGGTTTGACTGCATCTTTACTCATTTTTGGATATATAAATATCAAGCGTGGCTTAAATTATTCTGATGTTGAAAAATCCGATAATACCGAATTCACATTTGCCGTGGATGCAAATAACTTATTGGGCTTAGTAGAATGGGATTTAAAAAAATTTAGAGAATTTATAAACGAGCTTGAAAGAGACGATATGCCTACTCATCTGTTCTTCGATTATGGAATTAAAAAAACTTTAAAGAACGGAAATTTTCTTAGACCAAAAGAAACTGTTCCAATTGCATTGTGTAGAATTTTGAAGCGAGACAAATATAATCTTACTGTTTCAAAAAAAGGTCATGGCGCAGATCCTTTAATAATAAGATACGCAGACCGAAATAATTTGACCGTTTTGAGTAATGATAAGTTTGACAAGAAATTTGATGATAAGTTTTTCATTCAAGCGGCCGATAGGCTCAGGCAAAAAGGATTAATTCGCCGCGTTGGATTGATAGATGGTAAATTGACTATTATGTAAATTTACTTTTCTTTAGAAAACTGCATTTTCTTTGAAATCGCCAAAATCGAATTTTTTCGAAATTTGACTGCTTCGCTCGATCAACGTGATGCTTTTATCAATTATACTGTCTATTCCCAAACCTGCGTCTTCATACATTGAGTTGACATCCGCTTGATCAATAAATTTATCTGCCACGAAAATACTATCAAATATTAAATTTTCATTTATTGATTTATTCTTGTTAACATGTTGAAGAACAATGCTTCCAAAGCCCCCCATGGAACCTTGTTCAACTGTCAACATACATGGGTGATTTTCCATTAATTGATTAATAAGTTCGACGTCTAAAGGTTTTGCAAACCTTGCGTCAGCAATTGTCACACTAACACCCATTTTGGCTAAAGCCACCTCCGCATCCTTAACCAAATTCATATGAGCACCAAACGATACGATAACGAGGTCTGTCCCTTCTTGGATAATGCGTCCTTTACCTATTTGTAAGATTTCGCCTCGTTTCGGCAATTGAATACCTGTGCCATTTCCACGGGGATATCTAAAAGCAATAGGCCCTTCATCGAACTCTACTGCAGTTCTGACCATATGAACCAATTCTGCTTCGTCAGCAGCAGCCATAACAGTCATATTAGGAATATTAGACATATAAGAAATATCAAATACACCAGCATGAGTGGCTCCGTCTGCTCCAACTAAACCTGCTCTATCAATGGCAAAACGTACTGGAAGGTTCTGCAATGCTACATCGTGAACAATTTGATCATAGGCACGTTGTAAAAAGGTTGAATAAATCGCACAAAATGGCTTCATCCCTCCTGCAGCAAGGCCAGCAGCAA
Organism: Paracoccaceae bacterium; assembly: GCA_003332035.1. Classification (GTDB taxonomy): domain Bacteria; phylum Pseudomonadota; class Alphaproteobacteria; order Rhodobacterales; family Rhodobacteraceae; genus Salinivivens. The sequence goes on along the minus strand of QOQI01000003.1, from coordinate 15,327 downwards.
AAGTAACACCATGTTGTTCAGCGATGCCGACGTCAAAAACTCGCTCAGGCAACTCTGTTGCCATTATGTTTAGTCCTGTTCCAGATGGCATTGCTGCTGTTATTCCAACCACTCTTGCATCTAACTTTGCTTCTTCGAGGAGTGATTTGCCAAAAATACTGGTGTACGACGGAGCATTAGCTGGAGCCTTGGATTGCTGCCCAGTCTGAACATTGAATTTCGAAACTCCATGATACTTATCAGCGGAATTTTCCGCTGGTGCATACCCGTGGCCTTTTTTAGTACAAACATGAATTAAAGTAGGACCAGTTGACCTAAACTTAGCGGCACGCAGAACATAAAGTAACTGTTGCATATCGTGCCCATCAATTGGTCCAAGATAATTAAAACCTAGGTCTTCAAAAAACGTCGACTGGCTTTTACCAGTAACAAGTTGTCGTGCTCTTCTGGCGCCCTCTCTAAGTGTAGAAGGCAAATGACTTTCAATTTCTTCCCCAAAAAGCTTTAATTTTTCGAATGCCTGGTGAGAATTAATTGTGGATAAATAGGATGACATTGCGCCAACTGGAGGAGCAATTGACATTTCGTTATCATTAAGGATCACGAACATTCTCTTATTTTCGCTTCCAGCATTATTCAGGGCTTCATAAGCCATACCTGCTGTAATGGATCCATCTCCTATAACAGCAATTGTATCGCCAACAGGCTGACCTAATTCTCTAGCCATAGTAAAGCCAAGGGCTGCTGATATTGAAGTTGAGCTGTGAGCAGCACCAAAAGGATCGTACTCGCTCTCGCTACGTTTTGTGAAACCACTTATACCACCCTTCTGCCGAAGAGTGCTCATATCTTTTCTGCGTTCTGTAATTATTTTATGCGGGTAACACTGATGACCAACATCCCAGATAAGCTTATCAAAGGGAGTATTAAATACTGCATGCAAAGCTACTGTTAGCTCTACCACCCCAAGTGAAGATCCTAAGTGCCCTCCCGTTTGAGAAACTACTTCGATAACCTCATTTCTGAGTTCCTTGGATACCTGATCCAATTGACTATCGTTCAGAAGACGCAAATCTTTGGGTGTTTTAACTTTATTAAGCAGAGAACTTTCAAGATTTTTCGACATTCATTTACCCTTAAAGTCACAGCGCCCAGCAATGTTGGACGATGCTATCTCTTCTCTCCACCTTTAATACAAATTTATCGCTGCGGGCAAATGGCTATGCCACACGCCCGCAGCATTATTTTTTAGTTCACCTCGTACATAACAAGGGCTTAACCACCAGCTGCTGCAGCTGCTGATTCAAACCAGTTGAAATGCTCCGTGCTGAGCAGAACGAGATGTATCATCGCTGCTAGCAAGAATAGGAAAACACCTTGTGCTACAAACACACGGCGTGGATCGAAAACGAGCCAGATTTTATAGAATTTAGCCATAAATCAATCCTCCCTAAAATGCGAACCAAGGGCGGTAGATGTACGTTGCTACGTGAGCTAAGATGCATGCGGTTACAAATAACCACATCCCACTCAAATAAACAGAATGCAACTCCTGCGCTTGTTCGTCTGTTAAACCTGTAAAAGACAGGTCACTTTTGCTTGACATGAAATATCCTCCAGAATGTTTCATGGCGCCACAGTTCCCCTATGGCCGGGTCCCTCCGAGATTCATTCTCTTTGGGGTTCTGATCTGCAAAATGCAGAGCAGCTCTCATTTCTCGGGCTGATTCAGACCGAGAAAATTACTGGTGTGATCCTATGGGCCTCGAGCCAAGCACGAGTTACAGGACCATCAACAAAAATACTTTTTCTCCTATACATATCAACAAGCCAGAAGATCATTGAAAACGGGCTTGCCGCTATGAAAATTAACCAAAATATCACTGCGTATTCCCAGCGAGCGTTAATTTTTTTTCTATGGCCTTGATGAGTTTGAAATGTTTCTGACATAACACTAACCTCCGTTTAATTCTGATAAGTTTTGATTTCCTAGAGCGGATATTGTTTCAAGATCAACGCGCTCACCTCCAACTTTTAGAGTTTGAGCCTCTGCTTGATCTCGAAGTCTTTTAGCTGCCGAAATCCTTGTTAAAATAGGATGGGTTGCTACAATTCTGTCTAGTTCACTTTGAGCCTCAGGATCCCACGGTAAATCTTTTTTCAGATTCACCAAAGTAGCTTCGGTAGCGTCCATTTCACTGGCTAATGGTAAAATATGGAATAAGGCATCAAACAAACCATTACACAATTCCTGAAGTAAATATGTTGCTCCAGCATACCCCATAAAAGGGGTCCCTGTTGCCCGTCGAATAGCTGCACCTGGAAATGATGCAGGAATAAAGGCAGGTTCCGGACCGTGACCACCCTTTAGTTCTGAAAGATAAATTTTTTCATTTATTGATCCAAAAACAATCAGAGGCCTTTTTTCATTGAAAAGTTTTCTGACCTCATCATTATCAGTTTTTTGACCAGCAACTCTACCCACAGCAAAAGCACAAGGAAACCCAAAGTCAGTTTCAAGATAATTTCGTATCCCGCGTGAGTAAGTTTCATTTGCAACAATCGCAAATTCAGCAGTCGCAAAGAAATCCTGTGTCACAGAACGCCAAAGATCCCAAATAGGTTTCAATGTGGAGTGTTTTTCTTTTTCAATAAAAGGCTCTGGATCTAAATCCAACATTTCACCTAATTTTTTAAGAAATTTTGTAGTGCTCTCCATTCCAATTGGTGCCTGTAAATATGGCTTACCAAGAACTTCGCATAACCCGCGTCCAAATTCGCGATACATGCAGATATTCACATCTGCATTTACTAAATTTCGCATCTCCGCCAAATGCGCGCCCAATGGCATAACCATGTTAACTTCAGCACCAATGCCTTCAATTAAACGCCGTATTTCAGCAAGATCACTAGGCATATTAAAGGTACCATACATTGGGCCTAATATATTTACACGAGGCTTAGAGTCTTCGGGTCTTTTCTTTTCAGGAGGCATTCTGCCCTTCGTCATTCCAAACTCGGTGAATATCCAAGTCATTGCCCTATCACCAGACTGCCATTGATCTTCATCAATGGTTCTAGGAAGAAATCTCTGGATTGATGTCCCTTGCGGTGTAACCCCACCGCCAATCATCTCTGCAATTGATCCTGTGACAACAACTGCAGGCAGTGCTGGATCTAACGTATTCCAGGCCCTTTTCATAGCCCCCTCAGTACCATCTCTCCCGAGCTCTTCTTCTCCCAATCCTGTTACAACAATAGGCAGTTCATGAGGTGGCAACCCATCTGTATAATGTAATACTGACGTAACGGGCAAGTTTTCACATCCTACTGGACCATCAATTACGACTTGCAATCCTTTCACAGCACAAAAAGCGTAAACAGCACCCCAATACCCACCAGCACGATCATGATCTTGTACTAACATCAGATCATCTCCTGCGCTTTGGCTGCGCGAGCAGCTTTTTCAAGCTTCTTCTGGTTTTGAGCCCGAAATTCTGGTCTTAGATTAGGTTCACCCTCCCATACGCCAGAGGTATCGCCAGAACCCACGCCTTCAAAAAAGTTTTGAAGGCTTTGCATTTTCTCAGAATTATTCAAAACGCCGTTGATCAATTGATTAAAGCTTCCGGCTCCAGACTGCCCCATAAGCGGTCTCGCTGAGACAAGATTTGTAAAATATAGGGCCGACTTACCTTTTTGCTTGAAATGCTGAACTAAAGGAGTCGTTCCGATTGCTAAATCTGGTTCAAATGCTTCCGCCGCAGAAATATCATCTTCAAGTGAAGCACGAAACTTAACAACGGCACCTTTGGCCTCGAGCCATTCTGCATCTTTTTCAGCCATAGGTGTACGCGGACAGGCCGTTCCAACATAAGGAACATCAATTCCACTCTCAGATAGAAGCCTAGCTACAATTAGTTCACTCCCCTCATAACCAGAAACCGTTATTCGTCCTTTAAGTTCATTATCTTTTAATGATTTTTTAATATTAGGCAGGACAGCGCTCTTTGCTTTAGATATTTTTGCTTTTGAAACGCCAAAAACCTCACCAACACTTTCTAACCAAGATGCTGTCCCTTCATATCCCACAGGAGCACTGCCGATAGACGGTCTTCCAGCAGCATCGAATTCTCGCATGGTAGCCGTATAAAATGGATGGATAGCGGCAACAGCACTGCAATCCAATGCAGCATACATTTCTCTCCACTCTCGAGCAGGCAAAACGGGGCCAGCCGCTAAATCCATCGGCGCCAACATTGATCCAATAACCATTGGATCAGCTGGGAACATTTCGCCAAGAATAGCTAGTGTTGGTCGATCAGATTTGCCTGAGGATGGAGCCGCTACTGGTCCTGCTTCGGCTTCTTGCCGAGCGAAACTTAGCATCGCTCCAGCCAGTATGTCTTTTGCTTCAGCATGAGTAGGTACCCCAAAGCCAGGCACATCAATGCCAATAATTCTTACACCGTTTATATCGTTAGGAAGAAGACGAAGTGGAACACCACTAGCCGTTGGAACACAGAGGTTAGTGACTACTATAGCATCATACTTTTTAGGATCAGCCATATCATGGACTGCATCTCTAATATCTTCAAATAGTTTTCCTGTTACTAAAGACTCAGAATTAAAAGGAACATATCCAACCGATCGTCTTGCTCCATAAAAATGACTGACAAAACTCAAACCATAAACGCAACAAGCAGAACCAGACAGTACTGTTGCTACTCTTTTCATTCTTAGCCCAACACGAAGGGACCCAAAAGCTGGGCACATAGATTGTGGTTTATCGTGAGGGCCCACAGGATAGTCTTTTGCATATTTCTCAAGAATTTCAGCATTCTTGTTATTCGCAAGAGCGGAAAGCTGAGTGGAATTTGAATGACATCCAATGTCTGAAGACTCACCTTGAATAACTTGCGGCTCTTCACTCAGTTTTTTTGGAGAGATTAATTCAGCCGAAGAGGCGTTATCGTATGTAATTTCGTTTCCCATTAAGCCTCGTCATAAACCACTTCTAAAGACACTTTGGGTTTTGCATTCTTGCCCCGCATGTCGACGTCTGTTGCGGGAACGAGAGTATAATCACCTCCAGTTTCCTTGCTATCAAAAAGGTTTAGAAGCCCATCCGGATCCAAAGGCTTTGGCCGCATAGGAGGTGCGCCAGCTACAGCTTCAGCTAATTCAGTAAAAAGGTCACCCCATTGACTTTTTGAAGTACCTACAATTTGATAATTGGCTGATTTTTTTCTGAGATCATCATCTTGAGGAATTGAGGCTAGGACCGGAATATCAGCAACTTTTGCAAAAGCCGCGGCCTCTCCGCTTCCGTCATCTTTATTAATCACTAACCCAGCTACACCAACATTTCCTCCTAGTTTTCGGAAATACTCGACAGCTGAGCAAACATTGTTAGCCACATATAAAGATTGTAAATCATTCGAAGCAACTAAAATAACTTTCTGTGCCATATCTCGTGCGATCGGCAACCCAAAACCACCGCACACAACGTCACCAAGAAAATCCAAAAGAACGTAATCAAAGTCCCAATCATGGAAACCGAGCTTTTCTAGCAATTCAAAACCATGAATTATACCGCGGCCACCGCAACCTCGCCCTACCTCGGGACCGCCTAGCTCCATCGCGAAGACCCCACCCCGTTTGAAGCACACGTCACCAATCTTAACTTCTTCTCCGGCTAATTTCTTCTTGGTGGAAGTTTCTATTATCGTTGGACAGGCCTTCCCCCCAAAAAGAAGTGAGGTTGTATCAGATTTTGGATCACAGCCTATAAGAAGAACTCTTTTCCCAAGCTCAGCCATCATGTGAGAAAGATTTGCCAGTGTGAATGACTTTCCGATGCCACCCTTACCATAAATTGCTATAATTTGAGTTTTTTTAGTTGGCTCACTAATCTCTTCATCTGCCTTTATATCGGCCAAGTCCATGTTCGCTTCTTCCCTCAAACGTGAGGAGTAGTCTTTTAAATTTGGCACATCGTCTTTCATTTTAGATTTCCCCAATCCAATACCATTTTGCTGCAACTTTCATCTTCAAATGCTTTTTGATAAGCCCATGCAGCATTTTCTGCAGGCGCTCTATTTGTAATTAGGCCATCAAGAGAAAGGTGTCCTTCGTCGACCATCGAGTTAACTGCCCGCATATCAGCCTGTTTCCATTCTGCTGAGATCCTTAACTTAATTTCCTTCATAAAAGCTTGAGGAAAGGCAAAATTTATTCTGTCTGCATAAAAACCCGCGAGTACTATTTCCGCTCCAACTGAACAACTGCCGATCCAATCATCTAATAAATCTGACCTTCCAGATGCATCGTAGACAGACGAATAATCCCGCCTCATATCTTCATCTGGATGCAATACCTCATATCCAGACGCCCCAGTTGTCCGTTTTTCATCAATTTCCCAGACAGTAGGAGGCTTACCCCCTGCGATTATCGTTATCCGGGCTAGCAGACGACCTAGAGCTCCATGTCCAATAATAAGATCAGGAAATTTAGCATCAGGGCCAGTGAGCGCATGTCTTGCAGTGGCTGCCAAAGCATATAAAACACCCTTCTCACCAATTTCACTATTTATCTTAGTTACACGTTTCACCGGTGTTACTAGGTGACGCGCAGAACCTCCAAAAAGGCCTTTTGCGTCTACAAAACCATTAGATCCTGGAACAAAAACTAGATCCCCAACCTTTACAGACGCTGTTTTTGGGGCCTCTAGTATTTCCCCAACCGCTTCATAACCAGGAACTAGAGGATATCCCAAACCCGGGAAAGGTGGCATGGCACCTGACCATAATAACTTTTCTGTTCCAGTGGAAATTCCTGAATGTACAACACGCACAACGACCTCATCTTGGCCAGGGTCTTTTAACCCTACCATTTCAAGAGATAAGCTCTCAGGCTTCTCAAGAAGCACAGCGGACGTTTGCATTTACCCTCCGTAGTAATTTTACGAGAAAGAGTCGTTATTTAAGTGACAGTTTATATTGACATTTCAAAGTGTCAATTTTTTTTGACACATTCTTAATTAATTTTTGTGCGCTTCTATGACAGTTGTAACAAAAGGGCGCCGTGAAGGAAAAACTTTAACCTTTGAAAACCCATTTTTAACAAGTAAATCAGCGACTTGTGAAGGTGATCGAGTTTTCCCTGTTTTCATGGCATAAGTATATGTTGCAAAATAGGTATCACCCCATTTATTTGGACTTAATTCACCCAACATGGGCTCCGAAATAATTATCTTACCCCCTAAAGGTAAAGCGGAATAAATTTTTGTGAGCAAGTCAGAAACCGTCTGATCATTATGGTCGTACAAAACGCGTATGCATGAAATCGTATCAAAACCCGTTGGAATTTGATCTGTAAAAAAAGAACCAGATATAAAATTATGAGACTGATTATCAGCATTTGAGCCCGGAATATCAAATATGCTTATTTTTAAAGATGGGTGCTTTTTTACCAGCTCACTTGCAAAAGCACCACTGCCTCCACCAACGTCTAACCACTTAATACCTTTGTTAATCTTGATGCTGCCAATTGTATCGCGCGCCACCATAAATTGGGACTTCGCCATTAAATCAGAATACCGCGAAACATCCATACTATCTAAACTTTTCGCCTTACCAAAAACATATGGCCAAAATTGGGACAACCTCGTTTCCTTTTCGCCATCAAAAAGCGAAATGGGGTCAAGCAAATCCTCATAGAGAATAGAATGATGGTCTATTAATTCCATCATTCCAGGCAAACTAAGGATTAGAGTTCCCCGCCTAGCTAGAAAAATATTTTTTGATTTTAAGCGAACCAATCCCAGAGCGTGCCCTGCACGACACAAAATTTCAGTACCTTTAACGTCTATCCCAATTTTGCCCGATAGCTCATCAATAGTTAAAGGCCTATCGTCAAGATACTGTAAGGCACCCGATTTAACGAATGTGAATAAAATCTGAGTATCGACAAAGCCAGTCATTAATTGGAAGATTGCTTCCCCTTCTTTTCTAGCAACTCTCGATGTAATGGGAAACCGCGAAAGAAAATCCTGAATATGGATATTTTTTATTATTTTATTTTTCTGATTATACCACCAGCCCAATAGCTTTGCGCTTAAATCAAATCGCGAACTGCTCTGAGCCATTTTTAAACAATTATTTTTGAGTCGTTTATTTCCAACATTCTGGTTGCTTGCATTTTAACAAGTTGTGCAAGCTCCCCCTCTCCAGGACAGGAAGGTATCGAAGAAATAGCGCCAGCCAAAATATCTTGAAGATGTCGCTTTGCGCCCTCAACGCCAAACTCACGGATCGCGTTTGGTCGGTTATTTTTTTCATCCTGACCAACACTCTTTCCAGAGTTAATATCATCGCTGAGAACATCTATAAGATCATCAGCCACCTGAAAGGCCTCACCTATTCGCGCACCGAGTTCAAACCAAGGCTCCGGATCATGGCCTGCAGAGGCGGCGCCCATTTGTGTGGCAGCAATAAACAAAGCTCCAGTTTTTGACATATGATAAGACTTTAAGTCTATATGGGCCTCACTCTCCCAACCCTGTCCAGCGCAGATCCCATTTGGAAACCCAGCATATTTAGATAGAAAAAGAGTTAAATTTGCACAGCGCGTATGCGAGTACTTTGAAACAGATGCCAGGCAATTAAATGCATTAATAATTAAGCTATCACCGGCTAATACAGCGGTATTTTCGCCATAAGCTTTGTGAACAGTAGGCTTACCCCTTCGAGTATCCCCATTATCAAAACAAGGCAAATCATCATGCACAAGGCTCGCACAATGTATCATTTCCAAAGCACTTGCTGCAGCATCTGTAATTTCAGGCATATCATCACCGCAAGCCTTGGCAACCGAAATAAGTATAGTTGGCCGTATCCGGGCGCCACCTGGGAAAACGGAATATTCTATAGCACTTCTGAGACTTTCAGGAAATTTGCCTGTCAAAGATGACGAACATAAATTTTTCTGAATTGCTTCCTCTATCCTTGATACCAAGAGATAAAATCCTTATGACAATAAATGTTTACACACTGTAAATTATTCTGGACATATATTGAGTTAGAGTCAACAATTCATTATGGCAAAAGATATATCGAGAACAAGAAAACGTAAAAAAATTGCTGTGGTTGGAGCCGGGATTGGGGGACTTGTCTCAGCACTAAAATTGGCTAGTGACGGCTTTGAAGTTAAAGTGTTTGAAGGTTCAGATTATCCTGGTGGAAAAATACGTACGCTGGAATCTGCTTCTGGGCCAGTGAATATTGGCCCTACGGTTCTGACAATGCTTTCCATTTTCCAGAGCCTTTTCAAAGAAGTTGGTGAGAATATTTTTGACCACCTTGAGCTTAAAGAACAAAAAATTCTAGCACGACATTGGTGGTCAGATGGAACTAAATTTGATCTTTTAGCAAACAAAGATGATGCATGCGACGAAGTTCAAAGAGTATTTGGAGCCAAAGCAAGAGAACAATATATAAAGTTTTTCCACTCAACTAAGGAAATGTTCGATTGCTTTGAACAACCCATTATGAAAAGCTCTTCCCCTTCTGCATTAGAAATATTGAAGGCAATATGTAAAAAACCTAAAATTATACCAGCCCTCGTCCCCTTCTTAACTTTAGAAAAATATCTGAAAAGCAAATTTTCTGAAACAAAGCTCCAACAATTATTTGGGAGATACTCAACATACGTGGGGGGATCTCCTCTTCATTCTCCTGCACTAATGGCTCTTGTTTGGCAGGCAGAAGCAAGAGGCGTTTGGACCGTGGAAGGGGGCATTAGTTCGGTTGCGAGAGCTATTGAGAAGATGGCCATTGATAGAGGAGTGGAGTTTATTTATGGCCACAGGGTTACTGAAATACAAAAATCAAACTTTCTTGTTGATAAGATCAGCCTTGATGATGGAACGAGCCACGAAGCAGATGCAGTAATCTTCAACGGTGATCCTAGAGCATTAGCCACAGGCCTATTAGGTGATAATTTACAAAATATTGCAGGCATAACGCGAGATGCGAATAGAAGTTTGTCAGCCAATGTTTGGGGCTTTGAGTCAAACATTATCAACAAAAATCTTGCACACCACAACGTATTCTTTTCTGACAAAGTAAACTCAGAGTTTTATGAAATTGAAAAAGGCCAGATACCTTTAGATCCAACGTTATATATCTGCGCCCAAGATCGTGAAAAACCGAATAAAGCACAAAAGACTGAACGTTTTGAGATAATACTTAATGCACCTCCCCTCTCAAAACGTAAACCAAATAAAGAGGATTTCAAAATATGCAAATCAGTAACTTTGGAACGTTTCAAAAATTTTGGTCTCAATTTTCAAGTAGATTTGGAAAGAAAAAATCTTACAACACCCAAAGATTTCAACATACTTTTTCCAGCATCAGAAGGTTCTCTATACGGGCAGAGCCCGCATGGAATGATGGCAACTTTTCAGCGTCCCAAAAGCGTAACATCAGTAGCCAATCTGTTTCTAGTGGGCGGGGGGATACATCCTGGAGCAGGAGTTCCGATGGCCACACTATCCGCACTGCTCGCGGTAGAGGAGATGAAAGCGAGCCAAATTTTAATGTAGACGTACCACCAAACGGATATGCATGGTGGTACATTGATGGAATTGAACCAAACTCCGGTCAAGCAGTTTCCATAATAGCATTTATTGGCTCTGTTTTTTCTCCCTGGTACAGGTGGTCTGGACGGAAACAACCTCAAAATAATGTATGTTTGAATGTGGCCACTTATGGTAAAAAAAGTCGTTTCACCATGACCGATAGAGGTCAGAGCGCACTAGTCCAGGAACCTCATAAACTGACTATTGGGCCATCATCACTTATATGGGACCCATCCAAGAAAGAATTAATAATCCAAATTAATGAAGTTAGTAGCTTACCTTTAATTTCCCGCCTCAAAGGAACAATCCGGCTTAAGCCGTCCGGTGTAACAAATGTTGAATTGCCTTTAACAAAAGAAGGAACACATATCTGGCGGCCTTTCGCACCTACAGCCGAGATCGAAGTAGACCTGAACAAACCGGAATGGCAATGGAAAGGTCACGGTTATTTTGATGCTAATTTTGGGACAAGAGCATTAGAGCAAGACTTTGATTATTGGACTTGGGGTCGATTTCCCTTAGAAAAAGGAACTTCTTGTTTCTACGATTTGGAATTACGTAACCAGGAAAAATACCAATTTGAATATCATTTCGAAAATGATGGCACCGCTAAGAATATAACCAGTGCACCCAAAAATCAAAAATTTTCAAATTCTCTTTGGGGCATAAAACGGCAAACTCGATGTGATAGCCAATCTGAACCAAAACAAGAGAATAGCCTTTTAGATGCACCATTTTATAATCGAGCAGCAGTTTCAACAACCATCAAAGGAAGAAAGACAACAGGTGTTTTCGAAGCTTTAGACTTAAGACGATTTAGAAATCCACTGTTAATGTTTATGCTAGCCGTACGCGTACCGCGCCGAAAAATATGGAAACATAAAGTGTAACGGGTTCATAAATTGAACCTATGCACTCAAATCTAAAAGCCTTTGCTCCAATCGGTTAATTCGTTTTTTCATGATGTCGTAATAATATGCTGTAACGAGAGCGAATAAGAGCCAAATCCAAAATGGCGTAGATACCGAAAAACTTAAAAATTCCATTAAAACCCCCAAGATTATAATTAGACATCAAACGCTAAAATAAATTCAATTTCTGTCAAGTTTACCTGACACTTAGTTTGGCGGAAATTTGCCTATTGGCACTATAAAGAAAAATGAAAAGTACCTTTTTAACGACGGAAGCGCTCATACTTTACGTATGAGCGCCCACCAACAGTTTGAAACTTATCTATTTTTAAAGATCAGGGTGATGAACATAAACAATAGACAAATTCCACATCGAGTTTCCCCTAAAAGAAGTTATCCTTATTAATAAGCGTCGGCTCGATAGCTCTATTAAATTAAAAATTTTAAAAAGTGTCAATTAAATTTTACACTTTAAGTGAATTTTCCGCTACGGAATTTTACTGTAAACGCTGAAGAAAACTTCTTGTTGATTTATTTGAAGCAATTCATTTATTTGTTATTTTGATTTTATGTAAGTACAGCCTAAATTTTAGTTCACCTGATTCTGAATATATCAATTTGAAAGTAACTAATAATTTATTCACATGTATGATAAAACAAAACTGAGCGAATATAAATTTAGGGCAATTGTATCGATATTTTTGCTGTGTTTAATATCTTATCTAGTGATATTTCATGAATTGAGGGGCCCAGCAATATTTGAAATTGGTTTTATAGGAGGATTATTTTCTCTTTTATCGTTGTTTCATTCTGTTTGGGCAATTAAAATGATTCTGAAAGAGGCTCAAAAATAATGAGTTTGGAAAGAGATATATACAAAATTTACCTGGAGGGTCCTTACGATTGGCTGAATCCAGTAGATATGTTTACGGAGTTTTTAACCGACACATCTTCAGGCTCTTGGTCCAATAAATCTCACGAAGACAAAATTTATGAGATATCGCGCCAATATCCAAATTTAGATTTTCAAGATATTGACGCAATAGTGAAAAAACAAAGAACGCTAAGAGGCTTATCCTAGACTAAATATATTGCTACTCTGCAGCTATTTTCTTAGAAAGTTTATCTATTTGCAGCGCAACGAGCTTATCATCAAATTGTCCACCCAACTCTTTGAGAGCTGAACCAAACTTATTGATGATTTCAGATATAGCTTCATTAGTTAATAAGTTAAGAATGCCTACCCTGACTTGTACTGGTTCAGATAGTGTTGGCCAAATACCAAAATTTTCTGATCGGCAATGCTGTACGAACTCCATTTCTCGTCCTGATAGATTTTCAGGTAAATTCAATACTACAAGCGAAGTCATATCTGATGTGACATCACATCCCATTGCCCTGAATGCACCACTTAAAACTTTTTCAAACTTCACATATTTTGCAGCCCTATTCGAAATGCCCTCTTGTAAAGTTAACCTGAGAGCTTCGTGAAAGGCTGCCACAGCATAAGCAGAATGAGTTCTGTGATAAGTCCCCTTATCTACATCTGCGCCTTCTAGTATGCCCCAATGCCTTGCCTCAAGAATTGGATTATGAACAAAAGTTCGAGCGCCTCCGGCTTTCAGAACGTCAATATATTTATCAGAAAAACTGACAGGGGCGTAGGTTAGAGGCAGGCAGCTAATACCCTTTTGAGGACAAGAAGCCCAAGCTACTACTCCCGGATAATCATCAATTCTAAAATCGCCTACTCCTAACGAACTCACTGCATCTATCAATCCTAATGCTCCATGACGTGCACAAGAATCTGAGAAAGTTTCAATATCATTGACCCGACCTGAACCTGTCTCGTAATGCGCCATGAATGCCCATTTAGGTTTATGATGGCTGATATATTGTTCTATAATATCTCTATCAACTGATTGGCCATGTGGAACATTAACAACTTTAACACTTTTTGCGTCTGGATCTAATGGATTTGACATCAACTCTTCTTCCGTTGCTGCCTTCATACGTAGGGAGAGCGCGTCAATACCAGAAAACGTACCATTCACAAAAGCTACGACTTTGTCACCTGGCTTAACCGCCGATATCACCGCATCCAGCCCACTCCAACCAGTTCCTGCAACTCCAAAAGTATGAATATTTTTAGTACCCCAAACTTCTCTGAGCATAAATTTGCATTCTTTCATACCACGCAAAACATCCGGATGCATGTGATCAGCAAGTCCAGCTTTGGAAAATTGCTCTAAAACACGTGGATCAGTATTTCCTGGGCCTGGTCCTGCAGCAAGTGTGTTTGGTATAGTAAGTTTTTCAAACATATTTATAATCATCCTCTGTTCGGTAATTAAATTAAAATTTGACCTTTTTACCTAATTTTATTTACGCAACCTTATCCATGGGAGTATCTCCCTTGAAAAAAGCTTTGCAGTTTTCAAGAGCTCTAAAGCCCATTTCTTCTCGTGTTTCTTTTGTGGCACTGCCGAGGTGCGGCAACATCACTAAATTGGGTGCCGCCATCAAAATTGGGTTTATTTTGGGCTCACCATCAAATACATCAAGCCCTGCTGCTTTAATAACATTATTCTCTAGAGCATCTGCAAGCGCAGTTTCATCAACAACCTCGCCTCTTGCTGTATTTATTAAAATTAATCCAGACCTCGCCTTGGCCAAATTCGATGCATTAATTAAATGGCGATTAGAGGCCCCACCTGGACAATGAAGTGAAACAAAATCACTTTCTTCTAATAGAGCTTCCACTGAGCTGAATTGTTTCGCATTATATTTTCCTAATATCTCTGCACTCACTTGCGACCGGGAAAAGATATTTATTTTCATTCCAAATCCAAAATGGCCACGAGAAGCCATAGCTTGGCCAATACGACCAAAACCAATTATTCCTAATGTTTTATCCGTAACTTTTGCACCAATCATATGGGTCGGACGCCAACCATCCCATTTGTCGGCACGGAGCTCTCTCTCACCTTCGCCAGCACGTCGAGCTGCCATCAACATTAGAGTCATTGCAATATCAGCAGTACAATCGCTTAAAACGTCTGGTGTATTGGTTACACATATTCCCAAATTTTTAGCACTGGGTATATCAATATGACTGTACCCAACCCCATAATTACATAAGATTTTGCAGCTTAAATTCTCTACATCAAATACTTTTGGGCTTAGTATATCTGTTACTGTTGGCGAAATAGCATCATATCTTTTCAAAGCATTGCTCATATCCTCAATACTTAATGGGATGTCCTTATCATTTAGTGTGACATCAAATTCTTCTTTTGCTGCTTCTTCAACTGCTTTTGGCCAACGCCTTGTTATGAATAATTTTGGCTTAGACATTCATATTCTTTCTTTACCTATATTGTTTTGAAGAATATGCGGTTCACCCCCCTCACAATTCTGTGCATAATACGTAGAGCCAAAAAATCTAGAAACAAGCAAAAAGTAATAAAAATTCTTTTTACACCAAAAAAAAGTAGTTTTATGTGGTAATACAATTTAATTGCGTTCAAAACTTTGGCTGCAGATCATATTCAGTTTTTACAAAGCTTCCTGCAAATTAATCAAAAACCATTGCTGATTAATCTATTGAGACCTTTTTTATATTTTAGACTAAGACTTTCTATTTTCCCGCCAAATTATAACAAACCCAGAAATTAAAATTAAAAATACTCCCGGAAAAAGAGTATCTATTGGAAATTCATCAAAAACTATCCAACCAATAAGAAAAGCAGTCAAAATACCAAAATAACTGAA
>QOQI01000029.1 GCA_003332035.1 Paracoccaceae bacterium | reverse complement strand
GCTCTGAACCTGTTTGCTTTACAAAGTCTAGGCTCAAGTTAAAACTTCTATAAGAGGCATTGGATTTTGGGGCCAATGCCAAGTAAAGTGCTGCCTGAGCCAAGGCAAGCTCTCCTTCTGGACTTCCTAGCCTTTCAAAACTTTGCCAAGCATACAAACAAATAGATTGGGCTTGCGGATCAGCCAGTCCAACGTCTTCTAAGGCCATTCGCAAAAGCCTGCGAGCAATGAACCTAGGGTCTTCACCACCGTCTAGTATCCGAGCCAGCCAATACAATGCTGCATCGGGATCTGAACCGCGGATAGATTTATGTAATGCAGATATTAAGTTGTAATGCTCTTCACCTTTTTTATCATATTTTTTTAATCGTTTTGATAAACGGACCGATAAGTCTTTTACGGCCAATGGATGAGATATTTCCCATGAAATAATATTTTCAATCAAATTCAACAAAGTCCGACCATCGCCATCTGCTATTTTCAATAACTCTGTTTTTGCATCTGTTTCTAAATTAATTTGTGAGCCCAATACACTCTCTGCGCGCTCCAATAGTTGTAATAGATCAGTGTTATTTAACCTTTCTAAAACCAATACTTGAACCCGCGATAAAATAGCAGGGTTAAGTTCAAAAGATGGATTTTCAGTTGTGGCCCCGATTAGTGTAATTGTACCATCCTCTAAAAAGGGCAAAAAGCTATCTTGTTGAGATTTATTAAAGCGATGAATTTCATCGACAAAAATGATGGTTCTACGACTATTTGTGCGTCGAATTTTAGATGCTTCAAAAACCTTTTTTAAATCACCAACACCAGTAAAAATTGCACTTAATTGTTCGAAATGACTGTCGCTATTATCTGCTAATAATCTGGCAATTGTAGTTTTGCCAACGCCAGGCGGGCCCCATAATATAATTGAACTGAAAACACCTGAGATTATCATATTTTGAAGAGGCCCTTCATCTCCAAACAAGTGTTTTTGGCCAATTACTTCGTCTAAAGATTGTGGGCGCATTTTATCAGCTAAAGGTGTTTCTAACGCATTAGAACTATTTTCATTAGCAAAGAGGTCACTCACAATCTAAACCTCAAAGAAATCCGTCTTCCAGATCTGATTATTGTTATACTTCCACTACTTTTTATAGAACTGATAGCAGAAATTGCATCTTCTATTGTTTCTACTGGTTTTTCATTTATTTCGTGCAAAAGATCACCCCTTCGCACACCTAATCGAGAAGCTATTCGAGCAGGATCCAAAACAATTACCCCCTTAGAAGAAAACGATAATCCAAATTTTGATTGGAACTCTGGGGTCAATTCAGAGATATGCAAATCCGAGAAAATAAATTCTGAACCTAGAGTGACCTGCTTAGCTTCCAAGTTTGGTATTTCTACCAAGTCAATTCTTGAAGATTGCATAATACCTTGAGATAAGTAACCAATATCTACTGTAGTACCAATTCCTACAACTGACATTCTATAAAGCATTTCCGCTGGGCTATTAATATCCAAACCGTCAACTTTAGTTATAATGTCTCCGACCTGAATACCTGCTTTTGCAAATGGGCTTAGGTCGTGAACCTCCGAAATTATCATACCCGACATAGCAGGAAGATTTAAAGAAGCAGCCATTTCAAATGTTATTGGTTGACCTCTCATACCTGCCCAAGGGCGAATAAAACCTGAATAGCCTGCTTTAGCTTGTGTTAAAAACTGCCCTACTAGGTCAGCCGGGATAGCAAAACCAATTCCATTAGATCCACCAGATCGCGACAAGATCGACGTATTTACTCCAACTAAAGAACCAGAGATATCAATTAATGCCCCGCCAGAATTTCCAGGATTTATGGGTGCGTCAGTTTGCAAAAAATATCCTTTAGCTGAGCCAGAAGCTATACCGGTACGTGCTAATCCAGAAATTATTCCATTAGTGACAGTTTGGCCAACACCAAAAGGATTTCCTATTGCAAGTACTAACTCTCCAACTTCAACAGTATCACTTTTTCTCAAATCAAGATGGGGAAGAATTTCATCTGTATCAAGTTTGAGCACGGCTAAATCACTTTCTTCATCTGACAAAATAACATTGCCTGAGATTTCGCGCCCATCATGCAACACTACCCTTATATCGGTAGCACCCCCAACTACATGATAATTGGAAACAACATAACCATCTGCTGACAAGATCACACCTGACCCTAGCGAGTTCTGAACCCGAGGTTGCAATTGCCCAAAGTTTCGAAAAAAATCACGAAAAAAGGGATCTTTAGAAAAATGACTTCGTCGCTGCTCAATAATTCTTTTAGCGTAAATGTTTACCACGGCTGGAGCTGTTTGCTTCACAAGCGGGACAAAGCTCAGTTTTATTTCTATTTCAGACTGCGGAATAGTATCTTTAGCAAAAACAACCGACGAAAAACAAAAAAATATTATTATGAAAATTCGGATCATCGTTTTTACCATGTAAATGTATATATACGGTATTAAATGAAACACTTAAAATAAACTTTTAAGAAAGTTTAAATTTTTTTAACCAAACAACTAAAGATTACCGGATGAAACCACTATATTAAAGGGGCCCAGAATATTGTGCTCTAGGCCCTTTAAATTTGATATTATTCTTCTGCCGCTTCTTCTGTTTCTAAACGAGCTTTGTCAGCTGCCCCTTTTGCATCGACATCACGATCAACAAATTCAATTATTGCCATAGGAGCCATATCCCCATATCGGAAACCAGCCTTTAATACACGTATATATCCACCCTTCCGTTCAGTATAACGGGGGCCTAGAACGTCAAACAGCTTAGTTACATATTGGTCTTCTTTTAACTGCGCGCGCGCTTGCCGACGTGCGTGCAGATCTCCTTTTTTAGCTAAGGTTATCAGCTTTTCCACAATAGGCCTAAGCTCTTTTGCTTTGGGTAAAGTAGTCTTTATTTGTTCGTGCTCTATCAAAGAGCCCGCCATATTTGCCCAAAGTGCCTTACGGTGCTCATGGGTACGATTAAGTCGGCGGTAGCCTTTCGCGTGACGCATTTTAAATCTCCTATTTTTATACTTTGTCCGGCAACCAATAGCGTTGTTGGTCGCTCACCTTGGGGCACCTGCCCATTTTTCCCTACACAAAGTAGGCATTAAATATAACTGTAAGTTTAGTTACCTAAAAATTATCCTCAAACTTTTTTGCAAGCTCTTCAATATTATCCGGCGGCCAATCCTCAACATCCATACCAAGATGTAATCCCATACCAGATAGTACTTCTTTTATTTCATTGAGTGACTTTCTGCCAAAGTTAGGCGTCCGCAACATTTCAGCTTCAGTCTTCTGAATCAAATCGCCTATGTAGACAATATTGTCGTTCTTAAGGCAGTTCGCAGATCGAACTGAAAGTTCAAGTTCATCCACTTTCTTCAGTAGTAGTGGGTTGAATTCCAAACCATCGTCTTCATCATTTTGATTTGCCGCTTCTGGTTCGTCAAAATTCACGAAGATTGATAACTGATCCTGTAGTATTCTCGCGGCAAATGCGAGCGCATCATCAGGAGACACTGAGCCATCAGTTTCGATATTCATGGTCAGTTTATCATAGTCTAAAACTTGGCCTTCTCTTGTAGGTTGAACGTCATAGGACACCTTTTTAACTGGAGAAAAAATTGCATCAATTGGGATCAACCCTATTGGCGCATCTTCAGGCTTATTTTTCTCTGCAGCAACATAGCCGTTTCCGGTATTTACCGTTAATTCCATATTAAGTTCAGCACCGTCATCTAAATGACAAATAACGTGATCTTTATTCAATATTTCGATCCCGGCAGTTTCTTCAATATCACCAGCTGTTACCACACCAGGGCCCTTTGATGAAACAGTAAGCCGTTTTGGCCCCTCGACCTCCATGCTAAGTGAAACGCCTTTAAGGTTCAGAACAATATCAGTTACATCTTCTCTTACACCAGCCACTGAGGAAAATTCATGCAATACATTATCTATTTGTACGCTAGTTATAGCGGCACCCTGAAGACTGCTCATTAGAACTCTTCTAAGTGCATTTCCTATTGTTAATCCAAAACCACGTTCAAGCGGCTCCGCAATAACTGTACCCTGTCGAGTAGGATCATTTGTCTGTTTAACTTCTAGTTGTGCGGGTTTGATTAATTCTGCCCAATTTTTGTGGATCATGCGTCCCTCCATTCTTGCAACCACCTCATGTCCAAAGGTTAGTCGCGCCCGAGGTTAAATTTTAGACTAAGCAGAGCAAAGACACCTATGCTCTGCGGGTTAAACTATACGCGGCGACGCTTTGGTGGGCGACACCCATTGTGTGCCATTGGTGTAACATCACGGATTGCAGTGATATTGAAGCCAATTGCTGCAAGTGCTCGCAGAGCACTCTCACGACCGGAACCAGGGCCTTGAACCTCAACTTCCAATGTTTTAACACCATGTTCTTGAGCCTTTTGGCCAGCATCTTCCGCAGCCATTTGAGCTGCGTATGGTGTTGACTTACGAGAACCCTTAAATCCCATTGTCCCAGCCGAAGACCAAGCAATAGCATTACCTTGAACATCAGAAATCAAAATTTTCGTGTTATTAAATGATGAATTAACGTGAGCAACTCCAGAGGCTATATTTTTTAAAACCTTTTTCTTGGTTGCGCGCTTGTCTTCTTTAGCCATGCCTTATCCCCCTACTTCTTCTTGCCAGCAATAGCTCTTGCTGGGCCTTTTCGTGTGCGAGCATTCGTAGAAGTTCGCTGACCACGGACTGGGAGATTTCGACGATGCCGGAGTCCTCTGTAAGAACCCATATCCATCATCCGCTTAATATTCATTTGCACTTCTCGTCGCAGGTCACCCTCAACGGAACAATTTGCATCTATATGCTCCCGAATTGCCAAAACTTCAGCATCAGAAAGTTCATTTACCCTCCGCGTTGCATCAATTTTAACTGCAGAACATATTTCTTCGGCAGTTGTCCTGCCAATCCCCGTGATATAAGTTAGTGCTATTGGTACTCTTTTCCCGGTGGGAATGTTTACGCCGGCTATTCGTGCCACGTTATTTCCTTTCATTGCGGTTCCGTAACTCCAGAACCTTTTTTCACAAAATTAAACCCCTAAACTTGTAGAGTTTAAACTAATCAGCTGATAAATAATTACTCGAATCTATCAACCAAGATCTGCCGTCTATTTCTTATCATTGCAATCGTCAAGACATAGAATGCTAAAAGTTTAATTATCTATCTAAAACTGCAGCAATCGACTTCTGAACCTCTTCCACCGAAGCAAGACCATTAACAGACACATGATCACCTTTGGCGTAATAATATCCTATAAGTGACGACGTTTTTTTATAATATTCCATTAAACGCTTGCGTAGGCTATCTTCATTATCATCAGCTCGCCTAACCACTTTTGTCCCAAAACATTTTGGACACTTACCAGAAGCTGGCCATGGATTTGTTATATCATGGAAAACTTCACCACAATTTCCGCAAGACGAGCGCCCCGTTATTCTCGAAACAAGAGCGTCATCATCAACCTTCATTTCAACAACAAAGTCTAAGTTTTCTCCACATTCCTCTAGAAGCTTTCCTAAAGCATCAGCCTGGTTAAGAGTTCTGGGAAACCCATCAAATATAAATCCACCACCTTTTTCACCAGAAATTTTTTCTTTGATCAAACCTATAACTATTTCGTCTGTAACCAGATCACCACGTGCCATAACTTCGGCTACCAGGTTTCCCATTTCACTTCCCGAGTTTTTAGCCTCTCTCAACATGTCTCCAGTAGAGAGCTGTATCATATTCTTTTTTTCTACCAGGTGGCGGGCCTGAGTACCTTTACCCGCTCCAGGTGGACCAAGTAATATAATATTCATTTACGCGCAGTTCCCTTTTTACGACGCCCCTTCCCTTTACCTCTAAGTTGAGATTTTTGGATAAGGCTCTCGTACTGATGTGCCAAAAGATGCGATTGGACCTGTTGTATGGTATCCATAGTTACCGAAACAACGATCAAAACGGAAGTTCCTCCAAAATAAAAAGGAATGTTTAATTGCCCTCGCAAAACTTCGGGAAGAAGACAAACAAGTGCCAAGTAAGAAGCGCCAAGAACCAAAATTCGATTTACAACATATTCTAGCTGCTCAGCTGTCCTTTGCCCAGGACGAACCCCTGGGATAAATCCATTTTGATTTTTTAAATTATCAGCCACATCTTCAACTTTGAAAGAAACATTAAACGTATAAAAATATGTAAAAAAGATTATCATTGCTGCGAAAAAAATCAGATACGCCGGCTGGCCAGGTCCAAAATAGGCCAGGATAGTAGACATAACGGGTCCAGTTTGTGATCCCGAAAACGTACTGATGGTTGTTGGCAATAACAATAGTGATGAAGCAAATATTGCTGGGATAACGCCAGCTGGGTTTACTTTCACAGGTAAGTGAGAGTTTTGACCCTCCATTACCTTCATGCCGACTTGCCTTCGTGGATACTGTATCATTATTTTTCTTAGCGCCCGCTCCATAAAAACAACAAACGCTATGGTTACCACCACCATAATAATTACACCAACGATGACTGCAGGATTGATTGCGCCAGATCTACCTGATGCAAAAAATTGTGCCAACGCCGCAGGTATCTCTGCAATGATCCCAACAAATATTATTAATGAAATTCCATTACCAATACCTCGTGCAGTGATCTGCTCACCCAGCCACATCAAAAACATTGTTCCGCCCACAAGCGTTATTACGCACGCTGTTCTGAAAAAGACCCCTGGATCAGTAACGAGATTTCCGCTTTCAAGACTGACAGCAAGACCATATGCTTGGAAAGTCGCTAGTAAAACCGTACCGTAACGCGTGTATTGGTTAATTTTTTTACGGCCCTGTTCCCCTTCTTTTTTCAATTGTTCAAGCGATGGCACCATAGAGGTCAACAGCTGGACGATAATTGAAGCTGAGATATACGGCATTATGCCCAGAGCAAAGATACCCATTCTACCCAACGCACCACCGGTAAACATTGAGAGCATACCGCCGATACCGGTTTGAGCTTGCTCCATAAATTCTCTTAAAGCAGCCCCATCAATTCCAGGTACTGGAATAAATGTTCCTAAACGATATACGCAAAGTAAACCAAGCGTAAAAAGAATACGATTTCTAAGATCTTTTGCCTTGCCTAATGCGGACCAGCTCGTGTTAGCGGCCATTTGTTCAACTGCAGATACCATTTAGTTCTCACTTAGCGAAAACGCCGCCAACAGGTTATCCTTCAGCGGCGTGAATTAATGTTTAAATATTATCTAAGCACACGGACTAGCTTTCACAAGTATTTATTCAGAAGAACTTGCTATCGTTAACGATCCACCAGCTTTAGCAACAGCGTCTATTGCTGCTTTTGACGCCCCAGTTACATTAAGCTTTACCTTCGATTTAATCTCGCCTTTAGCTAGTATTCGGACGCCATCACGCTTTCTCCGAACGAGACCAGAAGCAACTAATGCATCTTCAGTTATTTCAGCTTTAGCGTCTAGTTTTCCAGCTTCAATAAACTTTTCAATCAAATTAAGATTGACCACGGCGTATGACTTCCGATTTGGATTGTTAAAACCACGCTTTGGTAGCCTTTGGTACAAAGGCATCTGCCCGCCCTCGTAACCCTTTATGGCCACGCCTGATCTTGACTTTTGACCCTTTATACCTCTGCCACCAGTTTTACCCTTACCAGAACCCGGTCCACGTCCAATCCGCTTTTTCTTACGATTTGCGCCTTCATTATCATGCAGTTCGTGTAATTTCATGTCGCTTCTCCTACTACCGGAATTATCCCCCGATTACGCGACGAAAGGGATAAACACGGTTTCTAATTTAATTAAGAACTTAGACTACCCTCGTTCTTCTATGATTTTTACCAAGTGTGGTATTTTATTTACCATTCCGCGAGTAGAAGGTGTATCTTCTAGTTCACGTGTTTTGTGCATCTTATTCAACCCAAGTCCAATCAAAGTCTTACGCTGCTTCTCAGGACGGCGGATCGGTGATCCAATTTGTTTTACGACTATCGTTTTACCCATCGAATTGTCCTCTATATCAGGCGGTTTCCGCAGCAGGCGCTTCAATGGGCGCCTCATCACGTCGAATTATTTCCGCCACTTTTTTACCTCGGCGTTGAGCTACAATTCTTGGGCTCGCTTGTCGACCAAGACCATCAATGGTAGCACGGATCATGTTATATGGGTTTTGCGACCCAATCGATTTTGCAACAACGTCTTGAACGCCCAGCATTTCAAATACGGCTCGCATTGGACCACCAGCAATGATACCAGTACCTGTTGGTGCAGTCCTCATTACAACCTTACCAGCGCCGTGGCGTCCGTCTATATCGTGGTGCAGAGTTCTTCCTTCACGAAGAGGCACTCTTACCATTTGTCTTTTAGCCTGTTCAGTAGCCTTACGAATTGCTTCAGGAACCTCTTTAGCCTTACCTTTACCGAAACCCACGCGACCCTTTTGATCTCCAACGACAACTAACGCGGCAAACCCAAATCGCTTTCCACCTTTTACTGTTTTCGAAACTCTATTGATCGCGACAAGACGATCTGCAAGCTCGGGCGCCGCTTCATCGCGGTTTCTTCCCTTTTGATTTGAATCTCTAGCCATTTATACCGTCTCCTTAAAACTTTAACCCACCTTCACGAGCAGCGTCAGCTAAAGCTTTAATGCCTCCGTGAAAGAGAAAACCACCACGATCGAAATAACATTCAGAAATACCTGCAGACTTCGCTCTCTTAGCAAGCTCAACTCCAACTTTGGTACACGCTTCAATATTATTTTTACCAACAACACCCAAATCGTTTTCCATAGATGATGCTGCTGCCAGAGTAAGGCCTTTAACATCATCAATGAGCTGACAGCTAATGTTTTTGTTGCTGCGGTGTACAGACAACCTTACTCGTCCAGCGTTTACTTTTCGAAGCTTGTTCCGAACGCGCATTCGGCGCTTCAAGAACAAATGTCTTTTGCTATTTGCCATTATTTTACGTCCTTACTTCTTCTTGCCTTCTTTGCGGAAAATATACTCGTCAATGTATTTTATACCTTTACCTTTATAAGGTTCTGGCTTTCTCCATTCACGAATGTTAGCAGCGACCTGCCCAACTCTCTGAGGATCAATGCCTTCGATAATTATTTGAGTAGGCTTAGGTGCAGACACCGTAACATCTGATGGGATTGGGAAATCAACGTCATGTGACAAACCCAGATTTAACTTCAAACTATTACCTTGCAATTGAGCTCTGTAACCAACACCATTTATCTCTAGCTCTTTTTTAAAGCCTTCAGACACACCTTTGACCATATTAGCAACCATGGTACGGCTCATACCCCATTGCTGCCGAGCACGCTTGGACTGCCCCCGGGGTTCTACAGCTATAGAGTTCTCTGCCATTGATATTGTAACGTCGTCAGTTGCACTAAATTCCAGCACACCTTTGGGCCCCTTCACCTCGATCGTTTGACCAGACACCGAGGCGCTTACACCAGACGGTAACTCTACGGGTTTTTTACCAATTCTAGACATCAGTCATCCCCCTCTTAAAATACCGTGCAGATTACTTCGCCACCAACATTTTTGGCACGAGCATTTGCATCTGACATTACGCCCTGTGGCGTAGAAACTATTGAAACGCCTAATCCCTGACGCACTTGAGGAATATCTTTAACACCAAGATATACTCGCCGCCCTGGCTTGGATATACGCTTAAGCTCTCTAATTACTGGAATACCGTCAAAATATTTCAAACTTATTTCAATAGCCCCGTGTCCATCATCAGAGGAAGTTTTTTCGTAACCACGGATATAGCCTTCGTCAGCCAAAACATCTAATACCCATACCCGCAATTTTGATGCAGGTGTAGACACTGTCGATTTCCCCCGCATCTGAGCGTTTCGGATTCGAGTAAGCATATCGCCGATAGGATCATTCATATCTTTTCTCCCTTACCAACTAGACTTAACTAAACCAGGTATTAAACCCGATGAACCCAACTCACGAAGAGCAATACGAGAAACTTTAAGCTTTCTGTAATAGCCGTGAGGTCTACCTGTTAATTGGCACCGGTTGTGCATTCGATTTGCAGCAGAGTTTCTCGGTAATTTAGCTAATTGTAATCTAGCTTTGAAACGTTCTTCCATAGGAAGGGACTCATCTTTTGCAATCTTTTTCAATTCAGCTCTCTTTGCTGCAAATCTTTTTACAAGGCGTTCACGCTTTTTTTCGCGTTCGATCATTGCTTTTTTAGCCATCTCTCAATCCTTTCCGCGATTAGCTGTTGAACGGCATGTTGAAATAAGTCAACAAAGCCTTGGCTTCTGCATCTGTACTTGCGGTGGTTGTTATCACGATATCCATTCCCCACGGCTCATCAATCTTATCAAAGTCAATTTCAGGAAAGACGATATGCTCTTTTATTCCCAAGGCGTAATTACCGCGACCATCAAACGACTTTGAAGAAACACCTCTAAAGTCACGGATCCGAGGCATAGCTATCGTAATCAGTCTATCCAAAAATTCGTACATTCTAGCACCACGCAAAGTAGCTTTTGCCCCTAACGGCATCCCCTCTCTTACACGAAAACCAGCAATTGATTTCTTGGCTTTCGTAATAACTGCGTTTTGACCAGCTATAGCGGATAAATCAGATTGAGCCGACTTAGCTTTTTTGCTGTCTTTAACCGCTTCAGCACCACAACCTATATTAAGAACTATTTTATCTAGGCGTGGCACCATCATTTCATTTTTATATCCAAACTCTTCAATCATAGCTGCTTTTATGCGATCATCATAATCAGCACGAAGACGTGGCATGTAGTTTTCGGTATCAAGCATCGATTACATCCCCTGTAGATTTAGCCACTCGGACTTTTTTATCTTTATCAATTTTGAAACCAACTCTGGTAGGCTTTCCATTTGCATCGACAAACGAAAGGTTTGACAATTCTATCGGCATTGCTTTTGGTAAACGCCCGCCTTGAGATGCTTGGCTCTGACGCGTGTGACGGATCGCCATATTAATTCCGTCGACCACAGCCTTGTTTGACTTTGGGTCCACAGACGAAATCGTTCCCTCTTTCCCTTTGTCCTTTCCAGCAAGGACAACGACTTTATCACCTTTTCGAAGCTTTGCCGCCATTATAGCACCTCCGGAGCAAGAGAAATTATCTTCATAAAATTTTTGGCACGCAGTTCACGGACAACAGGACCGAAAATTCGAGTACCAATTGGCTCGCCTGAATTACTCAGAATAACCGCCGCATTACTATCAAAACGAATAGCCGTTCCATCATCCCGACGAACCTCTTTTGCTGTGCGAACGACAACGGCTTTTCTTACATCGCCTTTTTTAACTCTACCGCGAGGAATTGCTTCCTTTACTGAAACAACGATAACGTCGCCTACGGATGCATATTTGCGCTTAGATCCACCTAGAACTTTAATACACTGAACTCTGCGAGCGCCTGAGTTATCAGCAACATCCAGGTTAGTTTGCATCTGGATCATTTATTTTCTCCTGACCTTTGGGGTAGTTGATTTGTGCCCCAGGGTTTCACTTTAAAAAGGTTTACTGGAAGATTAGGCCTCCAAAACCTCCCATCGTTTTGTTTTCGACTTTGGCGCGCACTCGATTATTCTAACCGAGTCACCCGCTTTGAATGAGTTTTTCTCATCGTGTGCTCTGTATTTCTTTGATTTCCGAATAGTTTTCTGAAGAACCGGGTGCTTAAACCGCCTTTCAACAGATACAGTAATTGTTTGGTCGTTTTTATCAGAAGTAACCACACCTTGAAGAATTCGTTTTGGCATTCTTCGCTCCCCTACTCACTAGCCTTGGATTTTTCGTTCAATATCGTCAATACTCTTGCAGCTTCACGTTTTGCACTCCGCATACGCGAGGTATTTTCCAACTGGCCAGTTGCCTGCTGAAAACGAAGATTGAAGGACTCTTTTTTTAAAGATGCTAGCTCTTCACGAAGTTGATCTGGCGTTTTTTCACGCAGTTCACCGGCTTTCATGGCCACTTACCTTTCTAACACTAGAAGGCCCCTGTTAGGGTCACCTTTTACCTAGTGGACAAATTTTACTTACGATTCTGCGATCGCACACTAAGAATGCCGCTGTATAAGCAAATCATTGATGATACGCAAGACTTAGCTTAGATTTATTTTGAAAACATATTTAGGTTTATAGATAAAGATTATTATGAGTAAAACAAAACTGTTATTTAGCACACCCTTATACCAAGCAAAGTTATCAGAGGTTGGAAAAATTGATATGCTGGAACTTGAAAAATCCTGCTGGTCAATCGCTCAAGACGACGAGGCGGGACAAAAGTGGTCTGAAGAAAACAACTACCCGGGATACACAAGTTACGCTTCTTTGAGTGACCTAACTTGGCGCTCACCAATTTTTGAGGAATTAAAAAACCTTTTAGACCTGCACATAAATCGATTTTCCAGCGAACTAGACTTTGATTTAGAAGGGCGCGATTTAAAATTAGAAGACATTTGGATCAATATATTGGCTGAGGACGGTAATCATTCAGCACACATCCATCCAAACTCTGTAATCTCAGGAACAATTTACATCTCCATGCCACCTAAAACTAGCGCTATTAAATTTGAAGATCCTAGACACCCAATGATGATGGCGGCACCTGCGAGGCTTAGTAGTGCAAAGGAATATCTAAAACCATTCATCTACATAAACCCTTTAGTTGGAGAAATTTTGCTTTGGGAAAGCTGGTTGCGCCACGAAGTGCCCACGAATACGTCTTCACAAGAGCGAATATCCATTAGCTTTAACTATAGTTGGTAAACAAAAAAGCCCCCAAAGATTTGGGGGCTAATGTATTAAAAATTTGAATTAACTACCAGTCTTCACGTACCACGATACGCGTTTTAACCGGAAGTTTCATAGCTGCCAGGCGCAAAGCTTCACGCGCTATATCATCATTCACGCCATCTATTTCAAACATCATTCGTCCTGGCTTTACTTTACAAGCCCAGAAATCAACTGAACCTTTACCCTTACCCATACGAACCTCTACTGGCTTTGATGTAACAGGAGTGTCTGGAAAGATTCGTATCCAAACTCTACCCTGTCGTTTCATGTGACGGGTCATGGCACGCCGGGCAGCCTCTATCTGTCTAGCAGTAACTCGTTCAGGAGTAGCAGCTTTTAAGCCGTAAGTGCCAAAATTTAAATCCGAACCACCTTTTGCGAAGCCCCTTATGCGACCTTTGTGAAGCTTGCGGAATTTTGTACGTTTTGGTTGTAGCATTATTCCACCTCTTACCGTCTATTGCCCGCAACACCACGGGGTGCAGGACCGTCTTGTAACTCTTGGGAGCGCCTATCACGAGCTTGTGGGTCGTGTTCCATAATCTCACCTTTGAAAATCCAGACTTTGATACCAATTATTCCGTAGGGCGTCATGGCTTCAACGTTTGAATAATCAATATCTGCGCGAAGAGTATGAAGAGGTACTCTACCCTCTCGGTACCACTCTGTTCGAGCAATTTCGGCACCGCCAAGTCGGCCTGCAACATTCACACGAATTCCCAAAGCACCCATTCGCATAGCATTTTGAACGGCGCGTTTCATCGCCCGTCTAAAAGACACACGGCGTTCCAACTGTTGGGCTATACTTTCCCCAACCAACTGAGCATCCAATTCTGGCTTACGAACTTCAATAATATTTAAATGCAATTCTGAAACAGTCATATTCGCGAGTTTCTTACGCAAAGTTTCTATATCCGCACCTTTTTTTCCGATAATTACCCCTGGACGAGCTGTATGAATGGTTACGCGACACTTCTTGTGAGGACGCTCAATTATTACTTTTGAAACACCAGCTTGCGCGCAGTCTTTCTTAATGAATTCTCTCATACGCAAATCTTCCATAAGAAGATCACCATAGTCTTTTGTATCAGCGTACCATCTACTGTCCCATGTGCGATTTACCTGAAGACGCATCCCGATTGGATTTACTTTCTGACCCATTAGGCTTGCTCCTCTGTCTGTCGAACTTTTATAGTGAGTTCTGAAAATGGCTTAATGATGCGGCCGAAACGACCACGTGCGCGTGGTCGACCACGCTTCATAATTAAATTCTTACCCACATAAGCCTCAGCAACAATTAATTCATCCACATCGAGGTTATGATTGTTTTCAGCGTTAGCAATGGCTGATTGCAAACATTTTTTAACGTCTGCAGCTATTCTTTTTTTGCTGAAAGCTAAGTCTGTTAGCGCTTTATCAACTTTTTTCCCTCTGATCATAGCCGCTACTAAGTTTAGCTTTTGTGGGCTAGTTCGAAGCATGCGCAACTTTGCCATAGCTTCGTTCTCTGCAACTCTACGAGGATTAGCATCTTTTCCCATAATAACTATTTCCTCTTCGCTTTCTTATCAGCTCCATGGCCGTAGTAAGTTCTAGTTGGAGAGTACTCACCGAACTTTTGACCAATCATGTCTTCGGAGACTGACACAGGGATATGCTTGCGTCCGTTGTATACACCGAAAGTTAACCCGACAAATTGAGGTAATATTGTCGACCGACGTGACCATATTTTTATAACCTCATTGCGGCCGCTTTCACGAGCTGCTTCGGCTTTTTTAAGCACATAAGCATCCACAAAAGGACCTTTCCAAACAGAGCGACCCATAATTAACGCCCTTTCTTTTTGGCGTGACGCGAGCGAATAATAAGCTTTTGTGACGCTTTGTTTTTGTTTCTTGTTTTCTTACCTTTTGTAGGCTTCCCCCAAGGAGTAACCGGATGCCGGCCACCTGAGGTTCTACCTTCACCACCGCCATGAGGGTGATCAATTGGGTTCATAACGACACCACGCACCGATGGCCGTATCCCTTTGTGCCGCATTCGGCCAGCTTTACCAAAGTTTTGGTTTGAATTGTCGGGGTTAGAAACAGCACCAATTGTTGCTATGCATTCTTGACGCACCATCCGAAGTTCACCAGAGCTCAGTCGAATCTGGGCATACCCTCCATCTCGACCAACAAACTGTGCGTATGTACCAGCAGCTCTCGCGATCTGACCACCTTTACCAGGCTTTAGCTCTATGTTGTGAATGATTGTTCCTATTGGCATCCCAGAAAACGGCATAGCATTTCCAGGTTTAATGTCTGCCTTATCAGCAGAAATAACTTTATCTCCAATAGCCAACCGTTGAGGCGCTAAAATATAAGCTTTTTCACCGTCATCGTAATTTATGAGTGCAATAAAAGCGGTTCTATTGGGATCATACTCTATTCGTTCTACTGTTGCAGATACATTCGTTTTATTACGCTTGAAATCTACTATTCTGTAGAGCCTTTTAGCTCCACCGCCCCTGCGTCGAGATGTTATCCGTCCGGTATTGTTTCGACCGCCCGATTTTGTCAAACCCTCAGTTAAGGATTTAACAGGACGACCCTTCCAAAGCTCCGAACGGTCGATCAGTACCAGCCCGCGCTGGCCAGGCGTCGTTGGTTTGTACGACTTTAGTGCCATGCTTTCTGTCTTCCGTTTGCTATGTCAGCGGTTTTACCGCTTTTGGTAAAGCCCCCCGAAGGTGGCCAGGTTGACCTTGTGATCTCTTTTTTAGAGAACCCAAGATTGCGATCGTATAAAGGGGTAAATTAAAACTGTCCACCCCTTTAAACTTATTTCAATTAGCACGACACAAGTTTTAAAAAATCGTGCACCAACATACTTAAATCAAAGGCCTGTGGACACGTCGATAGAATTACCATCTTCTAAAGTTACGTAAGCTTTTTTGACATCACGCCTCTTACCAAGCTGACCACGAAATCGCTTCACTTTACCCTTGGTAATCGTTGTATTTACAGCCTTAACCTTAACGCCAAAGAGCGCCTCTACAGCTTCCTTGATCTGAGGCTTGTTACTTTCAACCGCTACTTCAAAAACAACCGCGCCAGCCTCTGAGGCCATTGTAGCTTTTTCTGTAATCAGTGGTTTACGAATAATATCGTAGTGTTCAGCTTTCACACTCATTTCAATCGAGCCTCCAATGCCTCTACACCAGC
>QOQI01000028.1 GCA_003332035.1 Paracoccaceae bacterium | reverse complement strand
TTATATCAATAGTTGTTGTCGGGGTGTTTGTTTGTGTTACAGCAGGCATTGCGTGGTCTATACTGAAGTCTGCGGTTGGCATCCGTGTGGGTGAAGAAGAGGAAATCTCTGGGTTGGACACTTCTGAGCTAGGGATGGAGGCGTATCCTGAGTTTTCAAAAGGATAAAAACTAGTTGTAAAAATATAGCAGAAGCCTTTTGGGTAGGCTTCTGCCTTTAATTTTTGGGGGATAAAATAATGGAAATATTAAGTTTTTCGGTTTCTACACCATTCTGGATTTGGTTACTTTTCGCGCTCACAACTGCTTATTATTACGACATTATGAAGCGCAGAATAGTCCGACTGGAGCAAAAGATTTCAGATATTAGTGAGTAAAACTTGAGCTATAAAAAATCGTTATAACAATCTTTGCAATTGCCCATCATAAATCGGTTCCAAGGTTTCAGTTTCGAATAGTGATGAAACGGAGGTTCCATTCCAAATATTAAGAATAGCCTGGGCAAATATTGGAGCAGTTGGAACTATTCTAATATTCGAAGCCTTTGCTACTGGGCCCGTCGCTTGGATTGAATCTGTTATAACTAGTGATTTCATTACAGAGTTGCTAATTCGTTCAACAGCTGGTCCGGAGAGCACCCCATGTGTAATGTAAGAATGGACTTCGGCTGCACCATTTTCGATGAGTACTTCGGCTGCCTTGCAAAGTGTGCCTGCTGTATCACAAATATCATCAACAATAATACATTTCTTACCTTTGACATCACCGATGATTGTCATTTCAGCCACTTCTCCTGGTCTTTCTCTTCGCTTATCAACAATTGAGAGTGGGGCGTTTATCCTCTTGGCGAGTTCTCTAGCTCGAGCAACTCCACCAACATCAGGCGAAACAACCATTACATCTTTCAATTGATCAGAAAACTGATGAAGAATATCTAGAGCGAAGACTGGTGCTGCATACAAGTTGTCGACAGGTATATCAAAAAACCCTTGTATTTGCGTAGCATGAAGATCAAGCGTTAGAATTCTTTCAACTCCTGCCTCTACCAATAAATTAGCGACAAGTTTTGCACTTATGGGAGTTCGAGCCTTTGTTCGGCGATCTTGCCTAGCATAGCCAAAGTACGGAATTACGGCTGTAATACGGCTTGCTGACGAACGACGCAAAGCATCGGCCATTATAAGAAGCTCCATGAGATTGTCGTTAGCGGGGTTCGATGTTGATTGGATTATAAACATGTCCTCACCACGAACATTTTCGTAAACTTCTATAAAAATCTCTTGGTCATTAAATCTTTCTATTCGAGCATCAACTAAATCGACATTAAGACCCCGGTGGACAGTCATTCGCCGAGTAATCGCTTTCGCTAGATTTTTGTTCGCGTTGCCGGATATTAACTTGGGTTCATTAAGGGCGGGCATCTATAAGAAATCCTCGCTTGAGTTTAAAGAATCGTTTTGATGACTCCGGATAACATGGTGTCGCCATCAGGCAAAGATACAGTTTTGGAATTTGAATTAAATGAAGCATAAAACAAATAAATTTATTTTTTTGGAGCTTTTATGTTAGTATTCGTTCACCAAATTATTTAAAATACGGGATTAGTTTTCTACGTAAGTGATGAATTAAAATGCCCATAGAAAGGCGCGCAGGATTAAAAATAAACTCCTTAACTTTAGGTAGAGGAGATGAACAAGCCCTATTATTACACTGTTCTTTAGCGAATAGTAGAGCGTGGCTACCTTTTGCTGGAGAATTTAAAGATAAACTTTCGATGATTGCATTTGACTTACCAGGCCACGGTATGAGCCAAGATTGGGGCTATACATCGGATTATCAAGATTGTTGTCTTGATATAACCGCAACATTCATAAATAAACCAATTCACCTTGTGGGACACTCCTTTGGAGCAACGGTTGCTTTGCGCTTGGCGCACCGGTTTCCTGATTTTGTTAAGTCCCTCTCTCTTATTGAGCCTGTATTTTTTGCAGCAGCTTTTTCTGATTATCGTGAATTGGAAGCACGATTTATGCTGGATCATGCTGATTATTTTAGCGCGGGTGAAGATAAAAACTGGCGATTAGCTGCAAAACTATTTCTTAAGCTCTGGGGGAATAATGAAGATTGGAATCTGTTAAGTGAAAATAAAAAAAGACAATTTTCTAAAAGAATTCCGCTGACTTTTGAGGTGTCTAAAGCTATTTACATGGATCCACACGAAATGCTTAAGGAGCATGCTTTTTCGTCACTAACTGCTAAATCTTCAATAATTTATGGTGATAGGTCGCATTTTATTATGCCGTATATTAGTAAAGCGTTATCGGCTCGAATACCAAATACGGAACTTTCTTGCATTCAAAACGCTGGTCACATGCTGCCGATTACACATCCTAAAATTTGTGCGCAGATTATTGATAAACTAATTGAACCTTAGCTTACTCTGTCGTTCCAATTTTTGGCTCTACTCCTTTGATTATTCGGCTGATGTTCTGTTGGTGCCGAAAAAATACAATAACTGTTAAGACACTTAGTAAACCAGAAGCATTTGGCTGGCCAAGAAATATAGCTGCAATGGGAGCGCTTAAAGAGCTAACTAGAGACGCAAGCGAAGACATTCGCCTTATCAAAGCAACTAATAGCCATACTAAGCAGCAGATAACACCAAGTATAAAAGATAAAGCAATCGCTACACCTAAAAAGGTAGCTACTCCTTTGCCACCTCTAAATCTAAGCCAAATTGGAAAGCAATGGCCAACCAAAGCGCAAAAAGCTGAAAGTTGAACTGCATCTTGAGCAAAAAAATGTTTGATTATAAGAACTGTACAAACACCTTTCAAAAAATCTAATAAAAGTGTTAAAAAAGCTGCAAATTTGTTTCCAGTACGCAAAACATTAGTGGCACCGATATTTCCAGATCCTACTTTCCGCAAATCCCCAAGACCAAGAAATTTTGAAATAAGAATACCAAAAGGGATTGAGCCTGCTAAATATCCAAAAAAGCCTGCTGCCAATAAGACTTCTAATTTACTAGTAAATTCGGGTAGAGCTTCTAACATTCAAAAATAGTTTTCCCAGAAACGATTGTACGTCTTACTTTTCCTTGTAATTTTTGTCCATCGTATGGTGTATTCTTTGATTTCGATTTTAAGGTTTCTCTGTCCAAAATGAAAGGTATATCGGCATCAAAAATAATTAGGTCAGCTGGGGCACCTGGGGTAATCCGTCCACTAGGTAAGTTAAGTAATATTGCAGGGTTTAATGTCATAGTTCTTATAAGTTTCCCCAAACTCACCGATTGACTGTGGAAAAGTTGTAAGCTCGCCGGTAGAAGTGTTTCAAGTCCAACTGCGCCAGCTGCAGCTGTTTCGAAAGGAAGACGTTTGCTTTCTTCGTCTTGTGGTGTGTGAAAGGATGACACTATGTCTATGACCCCAGAATTTACTGCATCAATTATAGCCATTCGGTCATTTTCTGATCTCAAAGGTGGGTTTAGTTTAAAAAAGCTTCGATAATCTGCTACGTCCAACTCGTTTAGAGTAAGGTGGTGTATAGAAGTTCCGGCAGTGACTTTGTGCCCATTTCTTTTTGCCCTCTCTAAAGCTGGAATTGAACGCGCAGTGGTAATCTGATCAAAATGATACTGAACTCCAGTCAGTTCTACTAACGCCATATCCCTATCCAGCGCCATTCGTTCTGCTAATGGCGTTACGCTTGGAAGCCCTCTTAAAGATGCAAACTTTCCTGAGGTTGCGGAACTTTCTTCTGAAAGGTCGGGATCTTGAGGGTGACCAATTACTAGGGCATCCAATGATTTCGCATAACTTAGCGCCCTCGATAAAATTTTTGAATTTTTAACTACATTATTGAAATCGGTAAATGCAATGGCCCCTGCATCTTTGAGAAAACCTATTTCTGTCATTTCACGTCCTGCGCGTTCTTTTGTTAAAGCAACCATATGAAAAACGTTTACAGGACATACCTCCTGCGCTCTTCTGCGTATAAACTCCAAAACTTCTGGGGTATCTATTGCTGGAATTGTGTCGGGCCGAGTAACTATTGTTGTTACACCACCAGCAGCAGCGGATGCTCCTGCTGACTTATAGCTTTCTTTGTGTCGTTCTCCTGGTTCTCCGACCTTTACGCCAAGATCAATTAATCCTGGGCTAACGTATTGTCCCTGGCAGTCAATAGTTTCATCTGCTGTTTCTTTTGGGATAATTATGCCATCCTCAAACATAACTTCACCATCAGAAATGGTTTCGGTCAAAGGATCAATTACTTTTGCATTTGTAAGAAGTGTTTTCATTCAATTAGCCATAATCGTCTGAATTATAATTTCTCGCTAAAAGGTGCATTGCTGCCATCCTTATCGCGACGCCCATTTCGACCTGTTCCTGAATAACTGACCTATTGATGTCATCAGCTAATTCACCATCAATCTCAACGCCTCGGTTCATTGGACCGGGATGCATAACTATTGCGTCCCTCTTAGCATGAGAAAGTTTCTCTTTATTCAGCCCATACCGATAATAATATTCTCTTTCTGAAGGTATAAAGCCGCCGTCCATTCGTTCTTTTTGCAACCTAAGCATCATAACCACATCCACATCCTTTAAACCGATGCGCATATCCTGGTACACTTCGACCCCCAATTCATCAATCGCAGACGGCATAAGGGTTGGGGGTCCTATCAATCTTACCCGATTTTCCATTTTACCAAGCAGAATAATGTTAGAGCGAGCAACTCTTGAATGAGCGATATCTCCGCAAATCGCGATATTTAATCTGTGTAACCTTCCTTTAGCACGGCGGATTGTTAATGCATCAAGAAGTGCTTGTGTAGGATGCTCGTGACTGCCGTCTCCAGCATTTAGGACTGAGCAGTTAACTTTTTGTGAGAGTAAATCTACAGCACCAGATTGAGGATGCCTGACTATTAAAAGATCAGGTTGCATAGCGTTCAAAGTAAGTGCTGTATCGATAAGCGTTTCACCTTTCTTAAGAGAACTTGCCTCCATAGATAAGTTCATTACGTTCGCTCCCAACCGTTTTCCGGCCAACTCAAAACTTGCTTGGGTTCGCGTTGAGTTTTCAAAAAACATGTTGATTTGAGTTAGGCCTGTCAGAGACCCAGCTCTTTTATCTTTGGATCGGTTTAATTGAACGTATTTTTCAGCTAGATCTAAAATTTCCACTATAGCTTCAGGGCGCATAGGTTCGATACCTAGCAAATGTTTATCCTTAAAACCCATTTAGAACTCTCTGTGATTAAATAAGTTCATAATCATACCTTTAGATACAAACAAGAGCTTATTAAAAATTGTTAATTTCATGCTGTTTTACTTTTGCAAAAGATTAATTACCCTCGATTTATGGATTCGAAGATTGATATGACAGATGCCTTGCAGTTGTTGAAGTGGCAGCTAGAGCTCGGAGTGGACGAAAATGTTGGGAATGTTCCCTTGAATAGATTTTCTGAGCTTTCCCAAAATGATGAGATTAAAATACAAAGTTCGGTTTCTGCAAAACAAAAAATGCCAAACATTAACAGGGCAATTGCTGAAGCTGAAAGTCGAGCTGAACAAAGTAAAACTTTGGACCAGTTAAAAAACTCATTAGCTGAGTATGAGTTTTGTGACTTAAAAAAAGGATCTAGAAATTTAGTTTTTTCCTCTGGGGACCCCAATGCGAAAGTGATGATTGTTGGAGAGGCACCTGGAAGAGAAGAAGACATTCAAGGTGTTCCTTTTGTTGGTCGAGCTGGTCAGCTTTTGGATAAAATGCTTAGACCAATTGGTTTAACTAGGAACAAAAACCAGCTGAACAATAACTTAATTACTACAGCCTATATTTGTAACGTTATCCCGTGGAGGCCTCCTCATAATCGTGATCCAAATTCTGACGAAATAGAAATGATGCTTCCATTTTTGAAAAAACATATTTCATTGGTTCAGCCTAAAATTATTGTTGCTTTGGGAAATATTAGCTGCAGAGCTTTAATTGGCCAAACGGGTATAACAAAATTGAGAGGAAATTGGTTTGATTTTGACAAAACCCCGTTGATGCCAATGTGTCACCCAGCATATCTACTGAGGAATAATGCTGCAAAAAAAGATGCTTGGTCCGATTTGTTACAAATTAAGAAAAAGCTTGGGGACATAGCATGAGTATAGATAAGAGAAAAAGTTTTGTGCCCGTTCGGATTGCCTTATTGACGGTGTCTGACACGCGCTCGTTGGTAAACGATAAAAGTGGCTCTGTTCTCGTTGAAAGAATAGAAACTGCAGGACATCAAGTCGTAGGTAGAGAAATAATTAGGGATGATAGGCAGCAGATTAGATCACAGCTCGAAAATTGGATCAAAAGTGTAACTGTCGATGTTATCATATCGACAGGGGGAACTGGTCTAACGGGTCGGGATGTAACAGTAGAGGCTCACCGTGATGTCTACGAAAAAGAAATTGAAGCATTCAGCATAGTATTCTCGATAGTCAGTATGAAAAAAATTGGGACTTCCGCTATTCAATCACGTAGCACTGCTGGCGTTGCTGGTGGAACGTATCTATTTGCTCTTCCCGGCAGTCCCGGCGCCTGTAAGGATGCATGGGATGAAATTTTAGTGAAGCAGTTAGATTTTAGACATCAGCCCTGTAATTTTGTAGAAATAATGCCAAGGCTAGACGAACATCTTCAAAGGAAATAAGATAAGAAATTGCTACTATTAATTGGGAATTTATAGTTTCCCAGCTATATCCCTTCTATATATGAAGAAAAATACAACCCCTGTTCAGATACCAGCGAAATAAAACTCGTAATTTTAATCTTTTCAGGAAAAATTGAAAGCTGGCATTATGCGTTTTTTCCGACAGGCTCTTATAGGTTTAACACTATTAACCCTTTCAGTGGGTATTCTATCCTATGCAGGATATCTTATTAAGGATGCTTTAAGTGAAAGATTAGGACAAGAGGCGAGGGTTCCACAGCCACGTGAGCGTACTTTTGCCGTAAATGTAGTTACTGCAGAACCTAAGGCAATCACTCCTCAACTTGAGGCATTTGGGGAAATTAAAAGTCGCCGAACGTTAGATTTAAGACTTGCACTAGGTGGTCAGGTAACAGGTTTATCAGACAATTTTGTGGATGGTGGGCAAGTAAAATCTGGGGAAAAACTGGTCGAAATCGACGACGCTGATGCTCAATCTTTTTATCAAAAAGCAATAGCTGATATCATGGATGCGAAAGCTGAGGTTGAAGACGCTGAGCGAGCTCTGCTGCTGAGCCAAGATGAGCTTGAAGCTGCTCTTAAACAATCTGGTCTCAGAGAAACGGCCTTGTCTCGTCAGCGAGATCTACAGGTTCGGGGTGTTGGCACGAAGGCCGCTGTTGAAGCTGCTGAACTTGCATTGTCTTCTGCAGAGCAATCCGTTTTAAATAGGCGAAGTGCTGTTGATAATGCTAAAGCTCGTGGAGCCAGTGCGGGAACACGGCTAATAAGAAGTGAGCTTGCATTAGATGATGCTTCTCGACGTTTAGAGGATACGAAACTTTTTTCTAAGTTTGATGGTGTTTTAAGTAATATCACATTAGTTGAAGGTGGTATCGTGAGCGCAAATGAGCGCATTGGGCGTTTAATTGATCCTAATTCACTTGAGGTCGCTTTTCGAGTTTCAACTCAGCAATACAGCAGGCTTTTAAATGAAAATGGGCAGCTTATTAATACGCGTGGATCTGTATCCTTAAATTTCATGGGATCTGAAATAACCACAAATGCCGTATTGGAAAGAGATAGTGGTTCAGTAGCAGAAGGGCAGACGGGGCGACTTTTATACGCTAGGTTAGATAAAGCCATAGGTTTTAAACCAGGCGACTATGTTGTGGTAAAGTTGGATGAACCTGAGTTGAGATTTGCCATAGATTTACCAGCATCGGCGCTTAACGCAGATAATCAAGTTTTGATACTTAATGATGAGGAACGTCTTGAAAACGTGAGTGTCTCTTTATTACGACGTCAAGGTGATAACGTGATAATTCGATCACGTGATTTACCTGGTAAAGAAGTAGTTGCTCAAAGATCTCCGCTTTTAGGTACAGGGATAAAAGTGAGAGCCGTCAGGTCAGGCGAAGCAGATAAGCCGCCAAAAGCTCCCGAAATGATAGAATTGACTGAAGAAAGGCGACAAAAGTTAATTAAATTTATTGAAGGTAATAAATGGATACCGAAAACTGCTAAAGAGCGAACTATCGGAAAACTGAAAAAAGAAAAAGTACCTGCTGAAATGGTAAATCGAATTGAAAGTCGGATGGGGGGATAATGATATGACCAGATTATCACCTCAAACCGCAAACGGCATCTTGTCATACTTTACTCGCCATAAAACTATGGCTAATTTGCTTTTGGTGATTTTGATAGTTGCTGGGCTTTTGGCTTTGCCCAAAATGCGTTCTCAATTTTTTCCAGATATAATAATTGACAATATAAATTTAAGTATAATTTGGCAGGGTGCTGGTGCAGAAGACGTTGACGCCGCTATTGTTCGAGTTTTGGAACCAGTTTTACTAGGTGTCGATGGAGTTAGTGGCGCCAACAGTACCTCAAATGAAGGTCGAGCAAGGATATCTCTCGAATTTGAGCCAAACTGGGATATGGCGAGAGCCAAAGTGGATGTGGAAACTGCCTTGGACAGTGTTACATCCCTGCCCCAAGATAGTGAAGATCCTACAATTATTAGAGGCAGGTGGAGTGATCGCGTAACCGACGTTGTAATTTCTGGCCCTGTTGCAGTAGGTCAGTTGGGATTATTTGCTGACGAATTTGTTATGAGGCTTTTTACTGCTGGTGTAACACGCACCACGATGAGGGGATTAGCTGCTCCTGAAACAGTTGTCGCAGTTCCTACATCAAGTCTAATTATGCATGATATTACTATGCATGAAATTGCAAAAGCGATATCCGAAGAGGTAAGTGCAGATCCTGCTGGTGATGTTGATGG
Source organism: Paracoccaceae bacterium (assembly GCA_003332035.1). Lineage (GTDB taxonomy): Bacteria > Pseudomonadota > Alphaproteobacteria > Rhodobacterales > Rhodobacteraceae > Salinivivens. The sequence goes on along the minus strand of QOQI01000028.1, from coordinate 7,301 downwards.
CGCAAACGCTCGGGTTAGGACGGGTATTGAGAAGCGGCTAGCTAAGGATATTGAGTCCATTGTTTTACGTTCTAATTCTGATGGTTCAAAACTTACGATTGGTGATGTGGCCGAATTAAATGTAAATGGAATAGATAGGGAAAGAACTTACTTTGTTGGAACGGATCCAGCCATTACCATAAGGGTCGATCGTAATCAGCAAGGTGATGCAATTGATATCCAGCATAAAGTTGAAAGTATTGCTAGAGAACTAGAAGCGACACTACCTGAAGGTACGAAATTAGAGTTAATTCGCACTCGAGCTGAGACTATATCAAGCCGACTTACTATGCTTCTCGATAACGGACTTGTGGGGCTTGGCCTTGTCGTTACATTATTGTTTTTATTTCTCAACACTAGAACAGCATTCTGGGTAGCTGCCGGTATACCAACGGCAATGCTGACAGCGATCGCTTTGATGTATGCAGCAGGCATAACAATAAACATGATCTCTCTGTTTGCGCTTATAATAACATTAGGCATAGTCGTTGATGATGCAATCGTGGTTGGCGAACATGCTGATTTTCGCGCTAGGTCTGGTCTGCCACCTATTGTGGCAGCTGAAACAGCAGCTCAAAGGATGTTTATGCCCGTTTTGGCTGCTACGATGACTACAGTAATTGCATTTTTTGGCTTAGTTGCGATAGGAGGTCGCTTTGGGGATCTTATTGCTGACATACCATTTACTGTGAGCGTAGTCCTTTTGGCATCTTTGGTGGAATGTTTTTTGATATTACCAAACCATATGGCTCACTCTATCGATAATAGTTCAAGAGTAAAATGGTATGATCGTCCAAGTTATGTAGTAAATATTGGATTTGTTTGGTTTCGTGAAAATATATTCCGACCTTTCATAAAGCTTATTATTCGTGCTCGATATGTTGTTTTAGCTGGCACGCTGCTTGTTTTAGCATCGCAAGTTGTTTTATTTATCAATGGTTCAGTAACATGGCGATTTTTTAATGCACCTGAGCAATCTTCGGTGACTGGAAACTTTGCAATGGTTAATTCAGGCACACGTGCTGATACATTGGCAATGATGAAAATGTTACAAACTGCTGTTGATGAACTTGCAACTGAGTATGAAAAAGAACATGGACGCAATCCAGTAAAGTATGTTTTGGCCGAACTAGGCGGGAATTCTGGACGTGGGCTTTCTGGAACAGAAAATAAGTCTACTGATCTTTTAGGTGGAATTTCTGTTGAACTTATTGACGCTGATTTACGGCCTTACTCCAGTTTTTCTTTTGTGGGCGATTTGCAAGATAAGATCGTTCGTCATCCACTTCTCGAAGCAATATCATTTAGAGGCTGGCGTTCTGGGCCTGGCGGTGATGCGTTAGATATTCAGTTTTACGGAGCTGATGCTGTTACTCTCAAAAATGCTGCGGAGGCTTTAAAAACTGAGTTAGAAGCTTTTCCCGCTGTTTCTGCATTAGAGGATGATTTAGCTTATGATAAAGAGGAAATTATTTTAGAACTAACCCCTCAAGGTAAAGCTTTGGGCTTTACTATAGATACCTTAGGCGTTGTTTTGCGAAATCGCTTAAATGGTGTTGAAGCCGCGTCGTATCCATTAGGACCTCGTAGTGCGACTATTCGCGTTGAACTGCCTGAAGGCGAATTAACTTCAGATTTTCTGGAAAGAACACAACTCCGCGCAAGTAGTGGGATTTATGTGCCGCTAGCTGACATTGTCAGTGTTGAGCGAAAGGTTGGGTTCTCAACGGTGCGACGTGAGAATGGCATTAGGCTTATATCTGTTACTGGTGATGTTTCGGAGGATAACCCTGAAGAGGCAGAGCAGGTCTTTGACGCTCTAAAAAAAGAAATTTTGCCAGAGATTGCTACACTCAACCAGGTTGAGTGGCGCATGTCAGGATTGGCTGAACAAGAACAAGATTTTCTCAATGATGCACGCGTTGGAATGATTTTGACACTCCTAGGCATTTACCTTGTTTTAACTTGGATATTTGCGAGTTGGACAAGACCTTTTGTTATTATGTCAATTATTCCATTTGGCTTGGTAGGAACTATCTATGGACACTTTATTTGGGATGTTCCTTTGTCTATGTTCACAATAGTCGGACTGATTGGAATGACTGGGATCATAATTAACGACTCTATAGTTCTTATCTCTACTATCGATGAATACTCAAAAGAAAGAGGAATAATACCGTCAATTATTGATGGTTCAGTCGATCGTTTAAGACCTGTTTTACTAACAACATTCACGACGGTTTTAGGTCTTGCACCACTATTATATGAGCGCTCAACTCAGGCTCAGTTCTTGAAACCAACAGTTATAACCTTAGTTTATGGCCTCGGGTTTGGACTATTAATCGTTCTGCTGGTGATCCCTGCGTTAGTCGCAATGCAAGAAGATATAAGGCGATTTAGGAAAGCTTATTTATTTGCCCTTCGATCACAAAATAAATTTATTCAGCGTTCATTTGTTAGTTTAACTTTAGCTATTATCTTATGGGGTGGGTTGACTGTAGGCTTCATGCTTATATTTGGATCTTTAGCGCCACTAATTACCCAATTAAATTTAATTCAAACCCTTCCAGAAACTATGCTATCGGCTCTGGTTTTATTTATAAGCGGTTCATTCTTGCTTATATCTATCTTTGCTTTGGTTGGATATTTCTTATTTTGGAGGTCTAGAACTTTGCTGGAAGTTTAACAACCTTTCTGCTCTATAACCTGACCTTCGTCCAGTTGAGTAATAGTAATTAAATCGCCATTTATTTTTAAATTTGTTTTATCACGCCACTCGCCAACAGCGTAAAGAGTTTTCCCAGGGTTATACAACTTGGGTTGCTCGATGCTAAGCTCGGAGCGGTAATCCATTATTGAAAAAAATATGCTAGAGCTTGCCTTCTCTAAGTAGGGAATATCTGCCCCAATCTTAAAGCCGGTTGGTGAAAAAGTGATACTACAACGAGCGTTTTTTTTACCAAGATCAGACGGTGAAAGTGGCAAATTGGCTAATGCTGCTAACAAATCAGTATTTATTTCTTTAGATATAATTTTTAATCCAGATTGGGCTTCGAATTCAATTGGCATGCATACATCATAGCAAATACCAATACTTCCTTTAATTTTTAAATTTATTGGATCAGAATCCACTTCTGCTTTTATTGCTATTGGAAGGATCACTTCATTTTCGTATCCAATAGTTTCAAAGCTAGATGAGCCAAATATTTTTGGACTTGGCCAAAGAACATTTAGGTTACTTATATTTAACGAACCTTCAAAATCAAACTGAGGTTTAAAACCAAACGGTCCCGGGGTATGCCAATATGTTTTCCAACCTTCGTTAAGCGAAATCTTGAGTCCGTAAACTATCGAACCATCTGACTTTTCCCATCCTCCTAATATTTCTATTTTTTTGAGACCGTCTCCCAAGGCTATGGAAGTACTCACAATAAATAAAAGTAATACTGTCAGAAATTTCTTCATATCTTTGTTTACTTGATTTTATCGTATTGCCAACCTTTATCAAAAGAATAAATTACTCAGGATACTGTGAGTAAGAGAATATGTTTGAAATCGACTTAAATAATCTTAGTGGGAAAATTTTGTTAGCGACACCGTCGATGAATCATAGCATTTTTAAAGATACAGTAATTTTTCTTTGTTCACATTCAGAAGATGGTGCAATGGGGGTAATAATAAATAAACCCCTTCAGACTCTATCTTTTTCATCGATTTGCAAAGATATGAAAATTAAAGAGGAAGTTCCTTTGGACTTGCCAGTTCTTTTTGGCGGACCGGTCGAAAAGAATAGAGGCGTGATCTTGCATTCTCAAGATTATGATGCTGAAAAAGAAACCTTAAAATGTACTTCCACCTTATCAATGACGGCGTCGTTTACTATTTTATCTGATTTGGCCAAAGGCTTAGGCCCCGCAAATGCACTTTTAGCATTAGGCTATGCAGGCTGGGCTCCCGATCAATTAGAAAGTGAGCTGGCAAGCAATTGTTGGATGTTTGGAAAACTAGAAGATAAAGAAATTTTTAGCACAGATTTTGATCAAAAATGGTCGAATTCATTGAAAAATAGTGGCGTTGAACCATCGAATATTTCATCTAATTTTGGCAGTGCCTAAGTTGTTTTTGTTATCTAGGTGCGGCAGCTCTTCTTAGGCGATCATTAATGGCTATCCCAATCCCTTCTTCAGGAATTGGTGATATAGCAATTTTTTCAGCGCCCATGTCATCTAACCTATGCAAGTAATCGAATAAATTTGCTGCAGCTTCGATTAAATTCTCTTCTCGTGATAAATTTAGATCACAAACAATTTTACCAAACCCAATGCTTACCTCGTTTTTCCTGAACACTTTGCTATTTAAGCGGATTGATCCTTTGGGAGCATAGTGAGAAGAAAGTTGCCCAGGTGCAGATATTTTTGGATCCTTTGCTTTCTCTTTGAAATCTAAACCCAGTATCTTAGATATATCAGTCTCATCTATTGCACCAAATCTTAAAATGCTTGGTTGGGGTGAGAAACTTATTATGGTGCTCTCAAGCCCAACTTTTGAAGAGTTACCTGAAATAATCCCTTCAATTTTTCCAGTTAGCCTAGAGATAACGTGCTCTGCTTTTGTTGCGCTTACAGCACCGGATGGATTGGCTGAGGGAGCCGCGATTGGTGTGTTAGAGAGTTTAAGAATTGATTGAGCCACAGAATGTGCCGGCATTCGAACAGCTACAGTTTGCAGTCCGGCCAATGCCAAAGGTGATATTTTGCTTTCCGGTAACAGCGGTAACACCATTGTTAAGGGGCCTGGCCAAAATTTCTCTGCAACCGTTTGAGCTTCAGAACTCCAAAGTGCAAAAGATTGTATCTGTTCAATTGAAAAGCAATGAATTATGAGGGGATTGAAACTTGGTCGACCTTTTGCTTGGAAAATTTTAGCAACAGCAAGTTTGTTTGTCGCATCTGCTCCCAGGCCATAAACTGTTTCAGTTGGAAAAGCTAAAGTCCCACCGGATTTAATAATTTGGCTTGCTTTCAATAAATCAGGGTCTGATGTGTTGAAAATTTTTGTTTGCAATTTATTACTCTATGACGTTGCGTTCTATTTGAAGCTATTTTGAAGTCTGAAGTATGCACAGGAGATTGTTCATTAAATCTTTATGCAACTTTTGCCAAGTAAAGATAATAACATAATTTGGAGAATTTTAATGGTATATCGCGCTTGCACTGAGGATTATGAATATATCTTAAAACACGTCGTAAATTATGATTTGGTTTCTGATACTGATAAATTTTCCGAAGCTTCATATGAAATTGTTTCGGCAATTTTGGCTGAAGCTGGTCGTATGTGCGAGGAGAAATTATCCCCGCTTCAACGAATAGGTGACTTAAATCCGGCAAATTTGGAGAATGGTGTTGTTAGAACTTCTCCAGGTTTTGACGTTGGTTATAAAGCCATTGCCGAGGGTGGTTGGGTTTCAACATCTGCCGATCCAGAATATGGTGGTATGGGATTACCTCTGACAATTACAACCGCTGTCAATGAGATGATGGCCTCAGCTTGTTTATCCCTACAACTCAATCCTTTAATGACACAAGGTCAAATAGAAGCTTTAGAAAATCATGCATCAGATATGATAAAAAATATTTATTTGCCAAAGCTTATTTCTGGTGACTGGTGTGGGACAATGAATTTGACAGAGCCTCAAGCTGGATCTGATGTTGGGGCACTATCCTCAAAAGCTAGCGATAACGGCGATGGCTCGTACGCGATTACAGGACAAAAGATTTACATATCCTGGGGTGATAACGACTTCTCAGAAAATGTATGCCATTTGGTTTTAGCGAGATTACCAGAGGGCAAACCTGGAACAAAAGGTATCTCTCTATTTATTGTACCAAAGTTTATTCCAGATCAATTTGGAAATGTTGGTGTGGCAAATAAATTAAAGGTAATAAGTCTTGAGCATAAACTAGGACTTCATGGGTCCCCCACTGCAGTAATGCAATATGATGGAGCAACAGGTTGGTTAATAGGCGAACCTCACGATGGAATGCGTGCTATGTTCACAATGATGAATAATGCTCGATTAGGTGTCGGCGGACAAGGGATTGGAGCGGCTGAGGGGGCTTACCAACATGCGCTTGCTTATGCAAAAGCAAGAAAGCAAGGCGCCACCAGTGCACCTAAAGGAATTGGTACAATTTTAGATCATGCAGATGTTCGACGAATGCTTCTTACTATGAAGGCTGATATTTTCGCCGCTAGGTCTTTAGCTTTGGCCACAGCCGTTTCAATAGATTTAAGTAATGCTTCAACTGATGAAGGTTGGAAATCTCGAGCTGCTTTTCTTACACCAATAGCTAAATCTTTTGGTACCGAGACAGGTTGTCGGGTAGCGGAGCTAGGAGTGCAAGTTCACGGTGGGATGGGGTTTATTGAAGAGAGTGGGGCGGCACAATATTATCGCGATGTTAGGGTGACTGCTATTTATGAAGGAACAAATGGTATCCAAGCCATGGATTTGGTCGGGCGAAAATTAATGGATGGAGGTCAGGCAGCCTATTCTTTAATTGATGAGATACAGGATACAATTAAAAACTGTCCAGCTGACTTTTCTTCAATGGCAGCTGCGCTGGACCTAGCAGGTAAGGCTCTTCGTGACGCCATCAGTTGGATGTGTGAGCAGAAAAATATAAATGACCGGTTTGCTGGTGCTGTACCTTTTCTGAATGCGTTTGCAAGAGTTTTAGGCGGTTATTTCCATTTAAAGAGTGCAATTCAAGAAGGTCATACCGGTCCACGAGCAAAATTAGCTCGATTTTATATTTTCAATTTGATGCCAGAATACATAGGGCTATTGCACCAAGCAAAACAGGGGTGCGAACATCTGTATGCCTTTTCAGCTAATGAATTGTTGGAAGCTTGACTTTGAATTATCCGTGGAACTCAGCTCCATCGTTTGGAGAGCCCATAGAAGTATCAAAAGGAATTTTTTGGTTTCGCTTACCCCTTCCGATGGCCCTTGATCATGTAAATGTCTATGCAGTTGATGAAGGTGATAGTTGGACAATAATAGATACAGGCTTTTGGTCAAAAAAAACTCTATCTATATGGAAATCAATAGTTGAAAAATATTTTGAAAATAAACCAATAAGTAGAGTTATTGTAACGCATCACCATCCGGATCATGTCGGTTTAGCGGGTTGGTTTCAAAAAGAATTTAAGGCTGAACTTTGGATGACAAGAACTGCATGGCTTATGGCGCGCATGCT
>QOQI01000027.1 GCA_003332035.1 Paracoccaceae bacterium | reverse complement strand
ACTATTTAATTTTGATGTTGCATGACGAGAAACAGCTAAAGGAAGGTCGGTGGGTGTCATTCCACAGCCATCATCTGTAACACGGATTAATGTTTTACCTCCGTCTGCAACATCAACTAAAATGCTTGTTGCTCCCGCATCTATGGAATTTTCGATGAGTTCTTTTACGGCTGAAGATGGTCTTTCTATAACTTCTCCAGCTGCGATGCGATTTATAGCCGCCTCATCTAATTGTTTTATTACAGGCTGATTATGCTGTATTTTGTGTTTTTCGACAATCATATCACTACATTTAGCATAAGTTTGGTCGATTCTAAAATGTCAAATTACAGAAAATTTAATTTTGATTTTACTTTTGTATGTATAATCAATGATAAAGACCGTTCTGTTGATAGAATACGAGGGACGAAAAATTTGTACAAGATCTTAGGTGTTGCGAAGAGCCGAACCTTTCGCGTTTTATGGATGTTGGAGGAAATTGGTGAATGCTACGAGCATATCCCTTCAAAGCCACGTAGCAATGAAATAAAAAAACTTAATAAAGCTGGTAAAGTTCCGGTACTTTTAGATGGGGAAGAAATTCTTACGGATAGTTCTGCAATAATATCCTATCTGGGTAATAAACACGAAAAACTATCCTTTCCAAGTGGTACAATTGAGCGAGCACGGCAAGACGCAATGGTCTTTAGATTAATTGATGAAGTAGATATGATCCTATGGGCTGCAGCTCGGCACAGTTTTATTTTGCCTGAAGAACAGCGAGTTAATGCTATTAAGCCAAGTCTAAAATGGGAGTTTGAAAAGAACATCGATCGTATAATGGATGAAAAAGAAAGTAAATTTTTAATGGGGGAAGAGTTTATGCTTCCTGACATCATTCTAGCACATTGCGGAAGTTGGGCTCGCTCAGCAAAATTTCCATCGGAAAATAAACGTTTTAATGATTACATAAAATTTTGTTATGAAAGGCCTGCGGTTAAGAGACTAATTAAAAGTACTCCTTGAAAGGAGTTTTTCTATTCCTTTTGCTGACCAAAGCCCAGTAGCCAGAGCGGCAGTAATTAAGTACCCCCCAGTAGGAGCGTCCCAATTGAGCATCTCCCCAGCGAAAAAGATACCAGGTCTTTTTGAAATCATGAGATTATGATCGAGTTGATCAAAACGTACTCCACCAGCTGTAGATATTGCTTTATCTATGCTGTCCAGTCCTTCATGTCTTATTCTAAGTAGTTTTAAATCGACCGAAAGTTGTTTTTTTGAAAAACAATCTGAGGAGAACTCTCTTAAGAGAGCTTGTTTTACATTATTCAAATTAAGTACTTTTCTGAGGTAGTTCGACCAACTTGCCTTCCTAATTGGTTTTTGAAGGGCATCAATTAGTTGTTTTTCGTTCCAATTTGGCAAAAGATCTAAAAAAACTTCCTCACCTTTTCTAATAGCTTGCGATAATGAATAAATCCCCCCCCCCTCTATACCGGATTGAGTAATTACAATTTCCCCTTGTGATTGAACCCGTCCAGATCTTAAGGAAACTGCCTTTACTGGCTCTCCAAAATATTTGTCTATGTAATGACTCCAATTTATTTTCAAGCCTACATTTGACGCACTGAATTTTTCATTTTCAACATTGGTTAACCAATTTAACCATCTGGCATCTGACCCAAGACGCCGCCAGCTAGCCCCACCCATGGCAAATAAAATAGCTTTTGCCGAAATTTGTTCTTGCCCTTTTTCAGTATCGAAAAGCAATGACATATTGTTCAGTGATATGGCCGTCATTTTATGTCTTCTGGTAACTCCTCTTTTGTCTAGTTGAGACAGCCAAGTTCTTAGTAACGGCGAAGCTTTCATGTGTGTAGGGAAAACTCGGCCGGTGCTTCCTGTGAAAAGGTTTATACCCAAGGAGGTTGCCCAAGTTTGAACGTCATTAGGTGTGAAGTTTTTTAGTGCACTTATTAGCTGTGGACTTCTATCGGGAAAGTTATTTAAAAACTTTTCAAAGGGTTCATTTTTTGTTAAGTTTAGTCCTGATTTTCCAGCCATCAAAAATTTTCTACCCATCGTAGGCATTTGGTCAACAATGGTTATTCTGTAATTTAGTTTACTCAGATAGTCAGCTGCCATTAATCCTGCGGGACCGCCACCAACAATTAATACATCACACATTAAACGTCCTTATTTGTCCCGAAATTAATAGCAACTATATATATTGACGATGTGATTTGTAATCTGAAACTGAAAATTACTTTAAGGGAATAACTTTTTGAATAAATATGATAAGCTTTTACCAGTTTGTCCATTATGTTTGCGCGAAATTCCACCAGACGTTCCGCAAAGTCTTCATCATCTAGTCCCAAAACTTAAGGGGGGAAAGCATGGTCCTACTATTTTAGTGCATCATATTTGTCACAAAGAAATTCATGCTGCACTTTCCGAAGGGGAGCTAGCAAAAAACTTTAATTCTATTGAAACTCTGAAAGAACATCCAAAGCTTTGTAAGTTTTTTGATTGGGTAGCTAAGCGACCACCAAACTTTTTGTCGAAGGTGCCAAAAAAAAGAAGAAGTTAATTCATCAGACGCTTTATTCCTGAGACATGATTTGGCAGTGCTGATAAAGAAGCATCGAGTAATGTATGAGCCCGACTTATCAAATCTTCAACCATAACTATTTCATCGACTAAGCCAAATTTGTAAGCTTTGTCAGAATCTAATTTCTCACCTGCAACTAGCATTAATTTTGCTCGACCAGGACCTATCAGATCCACCAATCTTTTAGGGTCAGAAGGCTGGGGTAAATAGCCCATCTTCATTACAGGATAGAAAAATTTTGATGACGGCACGCAAATCCTGATATCGCATGCTAAAATCATTCCAAACGCACCTCCTGCAACCGTGCCGTTTAAAGCGGCAATTGTAACACAATTAAGTTCCTTCAGACTTAGTGACAATTTCTCCCAAATTGGTGAGGTTGCTAATCCAGATTTTACTTCACTTAAGTCTGCCCCAGCACTGAAGGTTTCGCCTTGGCCGGTTAAGATTATTCCACTAGCTCCATTGGCTTTTTCAATAATAGCCAATAGTTCTTCCAACATCTCGGATGAGAGTGAATTAGCTTTTTCTGGACGATTGATCCTAATCTCCCAAACGGCATTTTTATGTTTTTTTAAAGTAATCAAATTAGCTTTATCTTCTTACGAATGACCTCATCACGCAGTAAAATCTCTTTTCCAACAAATTCATTTGCTTCTGGACCACACATCCACAGAAGCGCCTTTGCTGGCCACTCTGCGGGTATATGGGCGCTCCAATCTAATTTGCTAACTTGATTTATCCCACTCTCTTTTATTTCAAGCTGCATTTGCGTGGCAACAGTACCAGGTGATAGACCCATTGCTCGAATTCCGTGTTCAAAATATTCAGTATGGAGACACTGTGTAAGCATTGCAGCACCAGCTTTTGATGCACAATAATGGCTCCAAGCTGTCAGTGGATTGTGAGCTGCTCCGGAGCTTACATTTAAAATTGTTCCTTCACCGTTTTCGATCATTTTAGGTAAAACTGAGTTTATTGTATAGAAAACACTTTTGAGATTTGTATCAATAACATTTGACCATTCTTCTGGTTTTATCTCGTGGATAAGCCCAATTGGTTGAATTGTACCAGCATTATTTATTAAAATATCTAGAGCACCAAAATGGTCATAGCAGAAGTCTACTAAACCACTCGCAAAACTTGAGTCAGAGATATCACCTGCCAAATACTCAGTTCTATCGCTCAATTCTTTTTTTATTTTCTCTAACTTATCCAAGTTTCGAGCAGTCATCATAACGTTTGCACCCGCTTGCATAAAAGTTTTGGCAGCAGCCGCTCCAATGCCCTGGCTGGCTCCTGTAATTAAAACTGTTTTACCGCTTAAATTTAACATTTTTGTGGACCCATATAAAAAAAACAAAAAAATCTTAGAATAACACTATATATTGTTTATCTTGAGGTTAAAGAGCCCTAAAGACAACGTACGAAATCGTTTTTTATTTGGATGAAGCATGTACTATAGATTTTTCAGATTAATTTATTTGAGCTGTTTTTTAGTTTTTCTTCCATTATTGGCTAAGGCTGAACTGAGTACTAGAGAAGTCTGGGATAATTTAAAAAAGCTATTGGAAACTGGTGGATACCAAGTCATTGGGCAAGAGGTATCAGTTGGATCAGATTTAAGCATAAAAAATGTCCAAATTTTTTTTGAAGTGGACAACCAAACCAATATTATCTTTGACATCAAATCGATGAATTTAAGCAGGAACTCTGATGGCTTCATTTACGTTAGCTTGCCTGAAGAGATCTATGTTCAATATCTAAATGAAGATGAATTCGGATATGAAACTGAAGCTAATATTTTGGTACGAGCACGTGAGCTTGAGTTTAAAGTTTCTGGTACATTATCCGAAGTTTTATATGAACTTACAGCTTCGTCAGCTGGATTTGTATTGGTTGAGCTGCTTAATAATGGAGTTCCGGCGTCAGACTTTTCTGCACAAATGGAGTTTGTTTTGACTGATATAAACTCAAAAATAACGTCAACAGGCGGTTCAACAATTGAAGTTAAGTCTCTGCTTTCTGCTTCTGGCGCTTCAATAAAAGGTGGTGTGAGTCTACTTAGCGTCCCTTTAGAAGTTAATTTTCAATATGTCATGGACCAATTCAAATCTAGCTCGGTTTCTAACGAACCGAAAGTCTCTCTTGACCAAGATTTAGAGCAAGCTTTAGCAAAAGGATTTTCTGCGACCTCAAATTTTAACTTTGATACCAGCGAAATGAGTTTAAATGCAAATACGCCTGGTGGTCCGCTTTCAATTTTATTTGCAACAGGGCCTTCTTCCTTGACCACTACAATATCCCAATCTGGCTTTTCTGTTCAGTCAGATAATGAAAAGTCTCTATTTAACCTGAGCCTGCCATCCAAGGGGTCAGATTTTGAGTTAGATTTTCAAGAGTTTTCTACATCTTTGAATATTCCACTTTTAGCTAAGTCAGGTGAACAAGATTTTGGAATGAGCCTCAAATTATCTGACCTAAATTTTTCTGATGCTGTTTGGGATCTGTTCGATGCTGGTAATCTAATGCCAAATGATCCGGCGTCTATCGAATTTTCCCTTGAAGGATCAACTATATTAGATGAGGGATTAACGAGAGAAGCGATTATTGAAAATCAGAACCTAGGTCCTTTAGAGTTTGGAAAAATTCTACGCTTTAAACTAAAAGAATTTCTTCTTAGTGCCTTAGGAATATCAGTTGAAGCCAATGGAAACTTTGAATTTGATAATTCAGATCTCGAAACCTTTCAGGGTATACCAAGACCTATGGGAACGGCTTCTTTACAGATAAAAGGATCCAACACATTCATAGACCGACTTGAAGACATGCAAGTATTTCCATCCGAAACCATAATGGGGGCTCGGATGATGTTGGCGCTGATAATGCGCGCATCCGGTGACGATATTTTGTCATCCGAATTTGAGATAGATGAAAAAGGTAAAATTTACGCAAATGGTCAACGTTTACGATAATCTAGATGCAAATTTAAACGATTATTAATGATATAAAAAATCTTATAATAAAAAATTAAAAAGAGGCTTAAGGTAGCAATGTTAGAAACAACCTGCCAAAAAATTTTAGAACGTGCAAAACTTGCGGGAGCGGAGCAAGCTGATGTATTGGGAATTAATGGAACCTCAACTTCTATTGAAGTACGAAAGCAAACTCTCGAACAAATAGAACGTAGTGAGAGCAAAGAATTTGGGTTGCGTGTATTTGTTGGGAAAAGGCAAGCTATTGTATCTGGATCAGACTTGTCAGATCCCTCAATTAAATTAATGGCTGAACGTGCAGTTGATATGGCAAAAGCCGCACCAATTGATCCTTATTGTGGTTTAGCAGATAAATCTCAACTAGCTAAATTTTGGGATATAGGCAAATTTGAACTCTCTGATGAGGGCGGAGAACCTCTACCCGATGAGTTGGAAAATATAGCAAAAGAGACTGAGTATGTAGCTTTGCAGAATAAATCTGTGGATCAGGTTCAGGCTACAACTACAGGGTATAGCAAAACAGAAATCCATCTATGTGCAACTAACGGATTTAATGGAGGTTACTCTAAAACAAGTTTTTCAAATTCGTGCGTTGCAATCGCAAGATCACAAGCAGGTCTAGAGCGTGATTATGATGGTGATGTACGCACCTTTGCTAGTGATTTGCGAAGTCCAGAAGAAATAGGTTTTTTGGCAGCTAAGCGAGCTGTATCTAGGCTGGAAGCCCGAAAACCTAAAACTGGTGTTTACCCAGTTGTGTTTGATGAGCGAATATCATCATCTTTAATAGGTCACTTACTTTCCGCAACAAACGGTGCTGCAGTTGCACGAGGCACCTCCTGGTTATTAAATAGCAGAGGCTCTGTGGTGTTGCCTGAAAACCTTTCAATTATTGAAGACCCTTACAGACCTAGAGTTAGTAGTAGCCGTCCATTTGATGCTGAAGGTCTGGAAACTAAAATCAGAAAAATAGTTGATAATGGTATTTTATGCGATTGGACCACCGACTTATCATCTAGCCGAAAACTAGACCTGAAGTCTACTGGCAATGCAACAAGAGGAATTGGAAGTATTCCTATGCCAAGCAATTGGAATATCTCGTTGACTCACGGTACAAAATCCCAGTCAGAATTATTAAAAGATATGGGCTGCGGTATATTAGTAACATCAATGATCGGTTCAACAATTAATCCAAATACCGGAGATTACTCGCGAGGTGCGTCAGGCTTTTGGGTTGAAAATGGAGAAGTCCAATATCCAATATCAGAGCTAACTATCGCAGGAAATTTAAGTCATATGTTAAGAACAATAATTCCAGCTAATGATGCCAGGCAGTATATTTCGCGAGTAGTACCTTCACTTCTAATAGATGGAATAACAATTGCAGGATCTTGAAAATTTAAAAACAGCGGCGGTTCAAGCTGGTAAAATAGCACTAGGTTATTTTGATAAGCACTATAAAACTTGGGATAAGGAAGCTGGAGCGGGCCCAGTTACTGAGGCCGATCTGGAAATTGATGATTTCCTAAAAACATTTCTTTTAAATTGTGAACCGCGCTATGGTTGGTTAAGCGAGGAGACGGAAGACGGCTCTTCACGGCTAACAAAATCAAAAGTATTCATTGTAGATCCTATCGATGGAACCCGTAGTTTTATCGCAGGCGAGGAAACCTGGGCCCATTCTTTAGCTGTTGTCGAAAACAGCATACCCATTGCAGCTGTAATTTACCTGCCCAAAATGGACTTACTTTATACAGCTGAGGTTGGTAAAGGTGCATTTCTAAATGGTGATAAAATTTTTGTTTCTCAAAAACACGAGCTAAAAGATGCAGAAATTTTGAGCAAAAAATCGATTTTAAAAGAAAATATTTGGAAAAATTATAACCCAGCCCTCTTTAAGCAGCAGTTTCTCCCATCCTTGGCTTATCGATTAGCGCTGGTCGCTGAAGGAAAATTTGATGCGATGATTGCTTTAGGTCGATCATGGGAATGGGATATCTGTGCAGGTCACCTTCTAGTTTCTGAAGCGGGTGGCAGGATTACAACCAGTTATGGAGATCAAATCGAATATAATTCAAAAGCTGGTAGCTCGAAGGGCATAATAGCTGGCAATCCACACATCCACAAAAGCGTTTCTAATGAATTAAATTTATAAGATCTAAATCTTTAAAAACGGTTGAGCAATTTTATGTATCAACTTGTTAAACTTCAACGGTGCGTCGGTAACAGCTAAGCAGATACAGTCTTCTTCATCTGACGCAACTGGTGTGTGATGCGTTTCTCCATCAGCAAACTCAATATCGCCCGGCCCAAAATGATCTATTTCATCCTTGAAAGCCCCTTTCAGAACCAAAGTTAGTTCTTTACCATTGTGGCTGTGCTCAGGAACGGCTGTTCCTGCAGGGATATATAATAATCGAGCTGATACTTTCTCGGTATTAACTAATATTTTTTGTTTGACACCCATACCAATTGGTCGCCAATCTATATCATCTAAATCGCATCCAACATAATCTGCTAATGGCTCTGGTAGTTCTGTTGGAATAGCTTTTGTGATTACCTGCTCTGGCATGTCATCGATTAATGCTAAAGTCTTTGCGAAAGCGTCTATATCGATTTCGTTTGGCTCCAAATTTTCAAAAATTGCTCCACCCATAGCTTCCAAGCTCTCTAATTCTGCTCTGCACTGGTCACACATCGAGATGTGGGTCGCAATTGCAAGTGAAAATCCTTCTTCTAGCTGACCTGTGGAGTATGCCATTAATAACTCCTTAGATAAGTGATGTTTTATGTCGTGTTTTTTCATGTTTCTCTCTCTACATCATTGAGTGGCGCAGTTTTTCAAGGGCTAATCTAATGCGCGATTTTATAGTTCCTAAGGGCAAACCTGTTATTTCAGCTATTTCACTGTGTGATAGTTCTCCAAGGTATGCCTTTTCTATTAATACTCTCTGTTTTTCGGGCAATTCTCCCAAAGCTGTGGCTAGTCGCTCGGTTTCTTGTTGCAGTTCCACCACTTCCTCTTGATCCGGTTCGTAATCCTGTTCAGGATAAAGCTGTTCAGGTTCAGGTCTGTTTAGTTTTCTAATTGCGTCAATTTTTTTATTCCGAGCAATAGTGAAGATCCAGGTTGAAACGCTGGCCCGGGCAGGATCAAATAAATGAGCCTTGCGCCACACCGTCGCCATAACCTCTTGGCTACACTCTTCAGCCATCTGGGGGTCTGCTCCAGATTTCATTAAAAAAGCCTTTACTCTAGGAGCAAAGTGATTGAACAATTCTTCAAAAGCCGAGGTATCTTTCAACGTCTCAACTTTTTTGATTAATTCTGCCCAAACCTTCTTATTATTTTTCTCTAACGACAAGTTCTTTGAGCCCTCGATTTCATCAGAATCAATAGCACATAGCCGAGAAACTATCGAGTGGTTCGAGGCGCGTATTTTTGTCTCAAGTAACATATACCAAGTTATTCGTGTCAAATAGCAAACTGGATCAATTTTAAATACTTTTCATCCGGAACTTTAGAGTTAACGTATGAAGTTAAAACAGGAAAAAATAATGACTTTTCAAAAAATGCCTATACCTCGAAAGAAAATTGCTATTATCGGAGGTGGAATTTCTGGGCTAGGGGCAGCATATGCACTTTCCAAGACCTATCAGGTCACTTTGTATGAAGCGGAAAATCGTTTAGGAGGCCACGCAAGAACTATTCTTTCAGGAAAGAACGGACAACAACCAGTCGACACTGGCTTTATTGTATTCAATTATCCGAATTACCCGGAGCTGTCACAACTGTTTGCAGAACTAAATGTGCCTGTTGCAAAAAGTGATATGAGTTTTGGAGCTTCTTTAAAAAATGGAAAAATTGAATATGCACTTAGAAATTTTGATGCAATCTTTGCCCAACGAAAAAATGTTTTAAACCCACAATTTATGAAGATGGTATGGGATATTAATAGATTTAATACCATCGGGTTAACAGTTGCTGATGATGAGTCATTAACTATTGGGCAGTTTTTGAAACGGCTTAAAACAGGTGATTGGTTTCGTGACTACTACCTGCTGCCTCTGTCAGGTGCGATCTGGTCGACTCCTACCGAAAAAATCTTAGATTTTCCGGCTTACGCTATGCTTCAATTTTTTAAAAACCATGCGTTACTTAGCCGAAGTGGTCAGCATCAATGGTATACTGTTAAGGGAGGATCACGAGAATATGTTTCTCGACTGGAAAATGCTTTGGTGCAGAACCAGGTTGAAATTCGGCTCAATACGCCGGTTGCGTCCGTGACCCGTCATACAGCTAACATAGTTATTAAAACATATTCTAGTGAACCTCAGACTTTTGACGAAGTTGTTTTTGCAACTCATTCGGATGATACTCTTGCTATATTATCCGACCCTTCGAAAATGGAAGAGCGAAGTCTGGCTTCCATAAAGTATCAGAACAATGACGTCGTACTACACGCTGATGTATCTGTAATGCCTAAGCTTTACAAATGTTGGTCTAGTTGGGTTTATACTGAAAGAGAAGATAAAAGCACTGATAAAATCGATTTAACATATTGGATGAACTCTCTACAGCCAATTCCGCTCAATGATCCTTTGTTTGTAACCCTTAATTCAACACGCAACATCGATCAAAATAAAATTTATGATCAAGTAACTATGCGTCATCCTGTTTACGACCTAGGCGTCCTCAGCGCGCAAAAAGATATTTCAATGAATAATGGTCAAAATAGAACTTGGTTTTCTGGCGCTTGGATGAAAAATGGTTTTCATGAGGATGGACTATCCTCCGGATTAGATGTTGCTAGAAGCATTCTGGCCAAACATGTTTTACCAGTAGCTGCAGAATGACGAATGTAAAAATCATCAATGGTCAAACATGGCACGGCCGTCGAGGAGAGGTCGAGAATGACTTTAAATATTCTATAGACTATTTATTATTTGATCCTGACAGCCTCGATGATGCACCTTGGCTTCTATCGAAAAGGGGAGGTTGGTTTTATGGAATAAACCAAGTTGACTATGGAGGCCTTAATGATCGTGGAGACCCTAAGAAATGGGTAAATAAAATATTAGAAACGCGGAATATAAATTGCGTCACAAAAATTCTGCTTTTAGCCCAACCTCGTATCTTGGGCCATGTTTTCAATCCAGTAAGCTTTTGGTTGTGTTTTAATGATTTAGACCAGTTAGTTGTTGTAATGGCAGAAGTATCGAATACTTTTGGTGATCGGCATTCCTATTTATGTCATAACAACGATTTGAAGCCTATAAAAGCCAGTGATCGTCTAGAAGCTGTTAAAATATTTCATGTTTCTCCTTTTCAACCGATCGAGGGTCACTATGAATTTAGATTTGATATTGATATTAATAAAAAAATTGGGATCTGGATTGACTTACAGATGCCGAACGGCGGAGTAATAGCAAATTTAACGGGGCGTCCAAGACGGCTTAAGAATAAAGATATTTTGTGGTCATTTTTTCGCAGACCATTTGGTTCCCGGAGAGCGCTTGCCCTGATACACTGGCAAGCTTTAAAGCTCTATTTTAAAGGAGCCAAATACAAAAAGCGCCCATCACCTCCGGATATAGAGGTTTCATGATGTTATGGCGCTATGCGCTTTTTTCTTGTGCATTGGGAATGGCAGGCTTGCCAATATATATTCACGCACCAAAGTATTTTGTCGAACAATATGAAATTAACTTGGCTACTCTCGGGCTAGCGTTATTACTTTTGCGTTCTGTTGATTTTTTCCAAGACCCCCTTTTAGGGCGATTGGCTTCATCCACCTTGTCGAGAGGCTCTAGTCCATTATGGATAGCTACTGCATTTATGTGCCTTGGAATGATACTTCTTTTTGCAATTCCAGCTGTTACATCGCCAATTTTATGGTTTTCGATATCACTTATAATTCTCTTTTCAGGCTTTAGTTTTGCTTACATAAGGATTTATGCATTTGGTGTTGAGGCTTTCGGTATGGATGGTCAAATTAAGATCGCTAAGTGGCGAGAAGGGGGAACTTTAATTGGAATTTGTTTGGCTGCGGCAGCTCCTTCAATCCTATCGATAACTGGATCTAACGGATACAAAAATTTTGCATTTTTATTTTGCGCTCTGATAATCATAGCAACATTTCTTATGACCTCTGACTTTAGCAAAACTTTTTTTAAAGTTCAGAAACAGACAACTTCAATTTTTCCAAAAGATGTTGGTTTGCAAAGACTATTATTGTTTGTTTTTTTAAACGCTATGCCAGTTGCTGTGACTTCCACACTCTACTTATTTTACGTTGATCATGTGCTCGGTTTGGAAGTAATGGGTGGCCCTCTTTTGATATTATTTTTTCTTTCAGCAGCCTTTTCTGCTCCTTTTTGGACTAGATGGGCTGAACATTATGGAGCGCTTCAAGTGTTGAGGGTTTCTATGTTGGTTAGCATCCTTAGTTTTGTTTGGGCTTATAATTTAAATGCTGGTGAAGTTATTGCTTTTTCAATCATTTGTTTTGCGACCGGACTTTCATTGGGCGCTGATATGACTATTTTGCCTGCTATTTTTGCACAAAGACTGGCAAAAACAAAACATGACCCCAACACAGGTTTTGGAATATGGAATTTTTCAAACAAACTAGCTTTAGCTTTTACGGCAGGAATTTTACTGCCGCTTATGGAGTTTGCAGGATTTGAAACTCAAGACATGCGTTCTAGCTTAAGTACAGAAGTACTTAAAATTTCTTACGCGATTGTTCCCTGTGGATTGAAGATTTTTGCGCTTATCTGGCTTCAAAATCTGATTGGAAGAGATAAAAACTTATGAAAGATTGGTCTAAGAAACGTTACTGGATTGTTGGGGCTTCTGCAGGCATTGGCTTAGCATTAGCTAAGAAAATGTCTGAAGCCGGCGCTTCCTTGATCCTGACAGCGAGAAATGAAGCTCGGTTGAAAGAAATAGCCTCCACCTTACCAAACGAGGCAGAAGTGTTGCCAATGGATATTACTGATCTCAACGCCGTAAGAAAATCTGTAAAAAGTCTAAAAAATGTAGACGGATTTGTCTTTTGTGCTGGTGAATATTGGCCTATGCCAGCCCAGAATTGGGATATTAAAAAATTAAAGTCTATGATTGATGTAAATCTAATTGGCGCGTTGCATACTTTAGACGTTATCCTTCCAGTGTTTATGAAAAAAAATAGTGGTCACCTAGTGTTCACTGGAAGCCTGGTAGGCTATCGTGGCTTGCCTGGCGCACTTGGTTATGGATCATCCAAGGCAGCTCTTGTCAATTTGGGTGAAACCCTCCGCTACGATTTAAAAGATACAGCAATCAAAGTTCAGTTAATCAACCCAGGTTTTGTAAAAACGAGATTAACCGATAAAAATAAATTTAAAATGCTTCAAATAATGTCCCCGGAAGTTGCTGCTGGAAAAATGTTTTCTAATATGAATAAAAATAGTTTTTCGTCTAGTTTCCCTGCGCCGTTTTCCTGGTTATTCAGAGTGTCGCAACTACTTCCAGACTCAATTTATTTTAAACTATTTTGATACAACCTCTAAGTGTTGTGCCAGACTTTTTATTTTATTTAACCAATCATTAACGATTGACATATCAGAAGGTGCTGCACTAACACCCGGCGCAATTTTAGCTTGTGCAACAGCTTCTACAGCGAATGAAACTGGTAAAGAAACGAGCCTAGCCATAGCCGTTGAAACAGAGTCGCCATACGCATCCAGGACGTATGATTTGTGCCATTTTGTTTCATTTCCATTGGAAGCTTTCAATGAAACAACTAACACAACTCGATCTGCTTCATTTTCGTCATAGGCATTTTCCAACCAAAGTTGGTCTGACATTTTAACTAATATTTCATCATCGTTTTTTCCAGATAATTTTTCGATTTCTGCAAAAATATCTGCCCAAGCATTTTTCCAACCTTTAAGCCTCAATGTTCCCCTTACAAATTCTTTTATTCTCCAATTTTGGTTCAAGTGATATTGATCTATGAAAGGTAAAGAATCCCTATTTGGATAGACTTCGAATTCCTCTGGCACGGGTAATGGGGCAGTATAAGTTGATATTGCATCCCAAGGTCGTCGTACATCAAACTCTCTAAATTCCTTAATAGAACGAGATGGGGATTTTAGAGCTTTCAATACACCTAATGGGGACCAACTGAATTTATAACAAAAAGAGTTTCTAATTTTTGGAATTCCGCCACAGTAAGAAAAAAATGATAGGTCATTTTCGTCATCTTGTTCTTTTGAGTTTCGGTAATCTTCTATAAGAGCGTGGGCCATTAAATGGTCAATCCCTGGGTCTAAACCAACTTCATTAACTAAACATAAACCATTTTTAACCGCTGAAGCATCAAGCTCACGCATCTCTGGCGAAATATATGAGGAACTTACAAAGTGACTTTGACAGTTTAAACATAATTTTGCTAAGGGGACATGCCAATCTCCTGGTAGCATTGAAACAACTATGTCATCTTTTTTTAAGTGGCTCTCTAATTCTTGGATATTAAATTCTTTTATTGACTTTGTGATATCACCCACTGCAGAAATTGCTTTACTAACAGTTCTGTTCCAAACAATAATATCATAGCCGTCAATTATTAATTTACGTAAACCAGGTATTGCCGATAACCCTGACCCACACCAATGAATTGTCATGTTATACCTCTTTTAAAGATTTCCAAAAAGCCTCTTCAGCTCTGTCCCACGCATTGTTTTTAGTTCTATTTAAATCTAGCAACAAAGGTAACAGTTGCTTTGAAAAGTCAATGGAACTTTCGTAAGGGAGTAAAGAGGGTAGATTATCGATTGCCATTACATCTAGAGTTTGAGAGGCTTCCATTCTTTCCACAGGAACCTCCCAATTTGTGGCGGAGTTGTAAATTGGAAGTGGATTAAAACTACTGTCTGGATCGCAAGAAATATCTCCAATGACCCTTAAATTTCGATTTGCATTAAGATGTTTATTTCTTATAAAAATTGGACCTCCAGGTTTTGCCAAAATGCAATTTAAAAAGACTTCATGCTCAAATATTTCTGGGAAAGGCTCACCTTTTTTCGTTTCTTCAATGTCCCATTTTGTGACTGTAAGCCCTAGAGCTTCACAGAAATCAATCGCTCCCGTTCCAACTCTACCCATAGCGCCAACAACAAGAATTTTTGGAGATTTGTTTTCAACATTTAGAAGCGCTTTTTTTACATTATCTACCATAGCCTCTTTGTTTTCAAAAACACTTACTGGGCCACAAATACCTTTTATATTTTGTTGATCTGCATAAGCTTTTAGAGATACCGCTGCACCTGAAAATCCAGCCCAATATCCAAAGGCAGCTAAGCGCCGCCCTTCTGGGTCAGTGAGATATTCAAGATCATACAAAACACCTTTCCCTGCTTTAAATTTTTTTAAAAGTTCTAGCCCGCAAGTTTGTCCTTTAAATGCATGACCGAACATAATGTGCTTGTGTTCTATTATCTCGGTATATTTTGGTAGTTCTTTTAATCCTAGAATAATTGTATTTTTAGGGGCACTTGGCCAGCCATGTTCCTTAGCTATTTCACATCCGACCTTATTATACTCTTTAATCGGAATAATTCGATCGGCACTGTCTTCGACAGTCACTTTTATACCTGCGCTAAGTAATTTTGAGGCATCTAGAGGAGTTATGCCAACTCTTTTTTCGTTTTTTCTTTGCTCTGCTCTAATCCATAAATGTAGCATTCTTTTACTCATGTGTAAGTTCGTTTTGTCCAACGCGCTGGAGTTTCTAAGTGTGGAAGTGCATTCACTTGCGATATTACAAAGCCTTGATCGTAATAGAGCAACTTTGTGATCCCTGTATTATAACTAGCTAAAAGACAATTTCCGAGAGCTTCCGTACTCAAGTTTAGCGTGTGCTTGATAGCCATGGCAACTATACCACCCGAAGTTACTAATAAAACTTTCTCGCCAAGATCTTTGATTTCATTCAAACCTTCAGAAACTCTTGATTTATAATTTTGGAATGTTTCTGGAGGGTTCATAATTTCTCCATTTTCCCATTTTTTAAACGTTAAGTTAAGATGTTGCTTGAAGCTCAATTCATCTTTAGGAAAATCAATTCCAAATTGCTTTTTAAGTAAACCTGCCAAGTCATAAAGTCTTATTTCATTAAATCTTTCATCTCTAACGACTGGTGCTTTTGTATCTATATTCATCAGAATCTGGGTATCTATTTGCCTGGTTAAAGTACCCGTAACTATTGCGTCATAAGATAATTTCAGCTTACGTAAATGTTCTCCAGCCCATTTTGCTTGGGTTCTACCGAGATCACTAAGACGATCATAGTCCTCCTCTGAGGTGGCATTCTGTTTTGCTTGCCCATGCCGTACTAGCGTGATTTCAGGCATTTAACTTCCCCTGGTTAAAATTCTATTGAAAGATCAAACAATCTGAAATCACAAATTTTTAAATTAAGCAAATTAATGTGGATTATTTTGTTTGGCGCAAATAAGTTACCTGTGGTCGGGAATAGTTGAATGATTATCACTCTTTAATGGTGTATACTTAACTTATAGCCGGAGAATATTATGCCCCAAAAAGTTTCGTTTACGTTAGATGGAAAAAAAGTTGAAGCCAACAAGGGGTTAACAATATGGGAAATTGCAAATGGAAAAGGCATAAACATCCCTCATTTGTGTCACAAGCCTTCACCGGCATACCGCCCAGATGGAAATTGCCGGGCATGTATGGTTGAGATAGAGGGTGAAAGAACTTTAGCAGCGTCGTGTATACGAGAACCTATCGATGGTATGGTTGTTTCAACCGATACAGATCGTGCAAAATCTTCAAGAAAGATGGTTGTTGAAATGCTTCTTTCTGATCAACCTGAGACAAGTATTTCCCACGATCGTTCCAGCCATTTCTGGGAT
>QOQI01000026.1 GCA_003332035.1 Paracoccaceae bacterium | reverse complement strand
TATCTGTCCGCCGTTACTAAAGGTGAATACCCTGATGCTGCACTTCGCGCGATAGGGTCCCATCTACCCGAAAATTGGCTAGATGATATGGACGTAATTAATCAGCCAATAAATTTTATTGGAATAAATTACTACACAACGGTCATGTTAGAGGCGGGGGGTAAAGATTTTCCTTTCACTAAAACCGTTGACCGGAATTTACCCAAAACTGATATGGGTTGGGAAGTAGAGCCTAAAGGGCTAACAGATGCGATAAATTTAGTATCGGATTACGCTCCAGGTTTGCCGCTTTATATAACTGAAAATGGAATGGCGTCTAAAAATACTATTACAGATTCCGATCGCATTGAATATTATCAAGATCATCTTGGCGAAGTTGCAATGGCGGCAAAAACCTTACCCATAAAGGGTTATTTTGCGTGGTCACTTTTAGACAATTTTGAATGGGCTTTTGGTTACACCAAACGTTTTGGTATTGTGCACGTGGACTTTGAAACACAAAAAAGAACAAAAAAGGATAGTTTTAAATGGTGGCAAAGCGAGCTTGTGCGTCCATCTAAATAGATTGAGATAAAAATTTTATGCCCAGCTATAAGTTTTCTGCAGCTTTTAAAAATGCTCTTATCACGGGCACTTCTTTTCTAGCTGTGAGATACATCAGTGTTTCGGTCATCTCTGTATGCCCTGCATCAATATCAATGTGGGCCAAACGTGGGTCTTGTCCAATTTCAGCCTGTGAAACAAAGCCTATACCTAGTCCATTTGCCACTAACTCATGAAGTCCTTCTCGCCCGGTAACTTCAATAACTGGCACAAGCTGTTTTTTTTGTTTCAATGCTTCCGCAATAAGAGTTTCCCTCGTGTGTGAGCCATTTTCTCGAAAAACTAAAGGTAACTGTTCCAAATCTTGAAATGACAGTGATTTAGGAATTTTATTGAAAAACTTTTTTGATGCAATCGCTTTAATTTTCGAAGTTTCTAAAGTGAGGGTTTGCAGATCTGGGCCTTCAACTGGGCTACCTATAACCCCAATTTCAGCATCATAATTTCTTATGGAAGTTGTAACCTCTTTGGAATTTCCTATGGTTAAATCAATGATTACGTCTGGATAATTTTTTCGGAAACTTTTCAATATTTTTATAATGTGAATTGCAGAGTCGGCGACGATTCTTATTTTTCCAGAGACCGAAGCGCTTGATTTGCTAAGGTGGTTATTTATTTGCTCCTCAACTTCAAAAAACTGCTTGGTAAGAATAAACAATTCCTTTCCAGCTGAGGTGAGCGAAATCCTCTTTTTTTCTCTTTTAAAGAGTAAATTATCGTAGAATTCCTCTAGTTGTTTCACATGGCCACTGAGAACTGGTTGAGAATGCTGCGTTTTTTCAGCGGCTTTGGAAAAGCCCCCATAAGTTGCAACGCAATGAAAAGCTCTAAGTTGTGAATATGTCATTTTCAACCTATAAAAAAAATGATTAAAGATATAAGAACTAACGATTTTACTTATGGGTGATTTTTAATTTTATATAAAGAAAAAATCGTTTTGGGTGATTGAAATGTCTTTGTCTGATAAAATCTTTCCTCCGCCAAAATTTGGTGAGCCTTATCTTCTAACGCCGGGTCCATTGACCACGGCTTATGAAGTAAAAGAGGCGATGTTAAAAGATTGGGGTAGTTGGGATGAGGACTTTCGAGATCTTACAAAAAAATTACGAAAAAACCTCCTTTCTCTACTGGGGAAAAGCAAAAATTTATATGATTGTGTTCCAATTCAAGGCTCTGGAACTTTCGCTGTTGAATCTATGTTGGGTACTTTTATTCCTAAAGATGGAAAGCTTTTGGTTTTAGCAAACGGCGCTTATGGTCTTCGCGCTGCTCAAACTATGGATTATTTAAATCGGGATTATCATCTGCTTGATAAAGGGGATTATTTACCTCCTAGAGGCGGTGAAGTGGCTGATATTTTGGAAAATGATAAAGCAATAACTCACGTTTTGGTTATTCATTGTGAAACAAGCTCTGGTATTTTAAACCCATTAGAAGAAATCGGCGCAGTCGTTAAATCTGCTGGGCGTAAACTTTTGATTGATAGTATGTCAGCTTTTGGGGCGGTACCGGTAGATCCAGAAAAGATTGATTTTGAAGCCATGGTTTCTTCTGCAAATAAATGTATTGAAGGTGTTCCAGGTTTTGGGTTTGTTTTTGCAAAGCTTTCGGCACTGGGAGCTGCAAAGGGTAATTGCCATTCTCTTAGTCTCGACGTTGAAGCGCAATGGAGTGCTATGGAGAAATCTGGCCAGTGGCGCTTTACTCCGCCCACTCATGTAGTTGCTGCATTTTTAACTGCTTTAGAAATACATGAAGAGGAGGGCGGTGTTGCTGGACGTGGAGCCAGATATACTAATAATCGCGACGTAATGGTCAGCGGTATGCGAGATTTAGGTTTCGAAACTCTACTAGATGAAAGGTGGCTGTCGCCAATTATAGTGACGTTTTTTTGTCCTGCTGATCCAGCATTTGAGTTTAAAAAGTTTTATGATCTTATGAAGAGTGAAGGCTATATCATTTATCCAGGCAAGTTAACTGTTGTTGATAGCTTTCGCATTGGTTGTATTGGTAGAATGGACGCCCATGTCATGAAAGGCGTTGTATTTGCAGCAAAAAAAGCACTTGAAACGATGGATGTAGAAAGTGCAGCTCCACCTGAAGCTGCATTTCTGGAAAGACAAAGACTATCAGAATTACAGGAATGAAGGGAATTCTTAATGGGAACTGAAAATGAGGTTGAAGCGAACGGTCGGAAATATACACCTGCCTTAGATTGTGCAGTTGTGATTTGTCTTGATGGCTGTGAACCTGAATATCTTGATATTGCGATATCGGAAGGTTTAATGCCTAATTTGCAGCGTATTCGGAAGGAGGGTACAGACGCACTTGCCCATTCGGTTATTCCTTCTTTTACGAACCCCAACAATATGTCTATTGCCACGGGGCGTCCTCCATCAGTTCATGGAATTTGTGGAAATTTTTTATTTGATCCTGAAACTGGCGAAGAGGTGATGATGAATGACGTACGTTTTCTTCGCGCACCTACTTTATTCTCAAAGTACTACGAAGGTGGGTCCAGAGTTGCAGTGGTTACAGCGAAAGATAAGTTGCGAGCGCTACTGGGTGCTGGTCTAGAATTTGGCGAAGATCGAGCCATTTGTTTCTCGTCTGAGAAAGCTGATTTAGCGACAAAAGCTGATAACGGAATTCATAATGCGAGCGAGTGGCTCGGCAGACCAGTTCCTGAAGTTTATTCTGCAGATCTTTCAGAGTTTGTATTAGCTGCTGGTGTAAAGATTTTGAAGGAGTGGTCGCCAAACGTGATGTACCTTTCAACTACTGATTATGTCCAACATAAATTTGCGCCGAATCAACAAGGTGCCAAAGATTTTTATTCTATGGCTGATAAATATATTGGAGAACTTGACGCTCTGGGTGCTGCTTTGGTAGTTACCGCTGACCACGGGATGAAGCCGAAGCATGACGTTAACGGAAAACCCTCAGTAATTTACGTTCAGGATATTTTAGACCAATGGTTGGGCCAAGCCGCAGCAAGAGTTATTTTGCCAATTACAGATCCCTATGTTGTTCATCACGGTGCACTTGGCTCCTTTGCAACTGCGTATTTGCCTGTAGAAGTAGACATCAATGAAATAATTGAAAAGTTATCTAACCTTGAGGGAATTTTATTAGTAATTAATAAATCAGAAGCGGTTAAAAGATTTGAACTTCCCCCAGACAGGATAGGGGACATTGTTGTTATTTCTGCAGAGAATATGACATTGGGAACTTCCGTTGATCGCCATGATCTTGAAGCTTTGAAAGAGCCCCTGAGAAGTCATGGGGGTTTAACTGAACAGGAAGTCCCTTTTATAGTAAATCGTAACATTGATTTGCCTGAAGTGCCAAATTTAAGAAATTACGATGCCTTCTTTTATGCAAGTATTGCAGCAAATACCTGATGCATTAACTTTCAGTAAACGAATTTAGTCCCAAATAAGGAGACCACTTATTATGTCAAAACAAACTATTCGTAACGAAGCAATGCGTATTGGCGGCGAAAAAATCTTCACTGATAAAACTGTCGATGTAACTTATCCTTATACTGAAGAGGTAATAGCCACGGTGCCTGCTGGCAAAGCAGAACATGCAAAGAAGGCATTTGAAATTGCAGCAAATTACAAGCCCTCTCTAACACGGTATGAAAGACAACAAATACTATTTCGTGCTGCAGAAATTATTAGGGATAGACGTGAAGATATTGCCCATTGGCTAACTTTAGAGTTAGGCATTTGTAAACAACACGCGTTATATGAAACCGGGCGGTCCTACGATGTTTTTACCTTAGCAGGACAGCTCGCTATCCAAGATGATGGTGAAATTTTTTCGTGTGATTTAACCCCTCATGGAAAAAGTCGAAAAATTTTCACAAAGAGAGAACCCGTTCGTAGTATTTCAGCGATTACTCCTTTCAATCACCCTTTGAATATGGTTGCCCATAAAATAGCTCCTGCCATTGCGACAAACAATTGTGTGGTTTGCAAACCTACGGAACAGACGCCGCTAACGGCTATAACCTTGGCTGATATATTATATGATGCCGGTTTGCCCCCAGAAATGTTCCAAATCGTAACGGGTCTGCCGCAAGATATTGGCGATGAAATGATAACAAACCCCAATATTGATATCATTACATTTACTGGCGGTGTCCCAGTGGGGAAAATGATTGCTGAAAAGGCAGGTTATAAAAGGACTGCCCTAGAATTAGGAGGTAATGATCCTTTGATAATATTGAATGATCTCCATGGGAGTGATTTTGATAAAGCTGCTACTATTGCTGTAGCAGGTGCAACTGGGAACTCTGGTCAGCGCTGTACAGCTGTTAAGCGAATATTAATTCAAGAAAGTATCGCGGATAAAGTTGTTCCATTGATACTCGAAAAAGCTCAGGCCATTAAATTCGGAGACCCCATGGATCCAGATACGCAACTTGGATGCGTTATTAATGCGAAAGCAGCTGAGCTTTTTGAGAAACGAGTTTTTGAAGCCGAAGCTAAGGGTGCTGAAATTTTATATCATCCAGGTCGTGAAGGTGCTTTACTGCCACCAATAGTAATAGATCACGTGCCTCATGAATGTGATTTGGTCATGGAGGAAACATTCGGTCCAATTATACCAATAGTTCGTGTCCCTGATGACGATCTAGAGGTTATGGATATTTCAAATAGCACTGAGTTTGGCCTTTCCTCTGGAGTTTGTACAAACAATTTAATTCGAGCAACCAACTACATTGAGGGACTTGATGTCGGAACAGTCAATATTTGGGAGCAGCCAGGATATCGAATAGAAATGTCTCCTTTCGGTGGCATTAAAGATTCTGGCAACGGTGTGAAAGAGGGTGTACTCGAAGCCATGAAGTTTTTCACCAATGTTAAGACTTATTCATTTCCTTGGCCGAACTGAGCATCAAAAGATTTTTGTCTGAGAGAAATATATGACCGTTCCGGTCTTTAGTCTGGTTTTACTGGCTGCTGCTCTTCACGCAATTTGGAATGCTGTTATCAAGGGCACGGGTGATAGGACAATCGCCATTGGTTTGGTAGCTTTGGGCCATATGGTCTTGGGGTTAATTGGTGCTGCTATTTTGCCGCTTCCCGATATTAAGGTCATTCCATTTATAATAGCCTCTACTTTAATACACTGGGGTTATTATTACAGCTTAACGACGGCATATAAGTTTGGTGACTTGTCTCTTATTTATCCAATTGCGAGGGGAATAAGTCCTGTCATTGTGACCTTCTTTGCTTTTTTCTGGATCAATGAGCGATTGACCTGGGTGGAAATGAGCGGTGTGCTCTTGATTTCAACGGGCATTTTGTTTTTAGGTCTGAGGTCTTTATATAATGAAAAGTCCATCCCTGGTTTAGTCTTTGCTTTGACAACGGGAATGTTAATCGCTGCTTATTCTGTAACTGACGGTTTTGGTGTACGCCTTACTGAAAATCCACTTTCTTACATAGTCTGGCTATTTATTGCAGAAGGCTTTGTTGTATTTTATATCTTTGGCAGATTTAGGGTAAGATTACTAAAAGCGTCATTTTCTGAAATAATTTTGGGCTTTTTTGCTGGAGTTATTTCTACTCTTGCTTATGGTCTAGCGTTATATGCAAAAAGCCTAGCCCCATTGGGAATTGTTACAGCATTACGTGAAACTTCGGTTATTATTGCCACTCTAATTGGGGTACTTTGGTTTAAAGAAAAACCTATTGGTTATCGTATTGGTGCAGCAAGTATAGTCTTCTGTGGAATTATTTTTCTAGCTCTTTAGATCAGGTCAAGACACTTGCTTAATACCAGCCTCTATTACTTCAAAAGCTTCGTTTAATTCTTGCTCGGTAATCGTCATTGGTGGGCAAAGAGTGAGAATGCAACCGCCACCAATCTTATAACTTAATCCATTAGAAAGAGAATGATAGAGGACTTCTTCAGCCTCTTTTTGCGCAGGTTTGCCATTTTTTGTTAGTGCTATACCAAAAAACAAACCCAAACCTCTTACATCAGAAATGATTGGGTATTTTGATTTCATTTCCTTTAAGCGTGTCAGGCCTTTTCCCCCAAGTTCGACCGAGTTATCGATTAATTTATCTTCCAAAAGACATTCAAGTGTTGCAAGAGCAGCGGCACATCCAACAGAACTCTTTTCATGGGTATAATGGCCAAGGGCTCTATCTCCGACAATATCAAGATCTTCATGGACAAGGAGCGCAGCCATCGGAAAGATGCCTCCTCCTAAACCTTTTCCTATTACGAGCATGTCAGGTACAACGTCAAAATGCTCACAAACGAACATTTTACCCGTACGTCCTAGAGCTGACGGGATTTCATCAAATATCAATAGTATATTGTTTTCGTCACAAATTTTTCGAACACGTTTCCAATAATTTTTGGGTGGAAGCTCAACAGTTGTCCATCTCATTGGTTCTGCGATTAACGCACCGATATCGCCTTCCATTTCAACTACATACTTTAAGTATTCGATACATCCGTCGTGATTTTCATCAGGGCAATTGAAGTGGCATTTTCCACGTCTAGGGGGAGGAATATGCTCTGATCCTGGCATTAACGGGCCTACATCTTTTCGAAATAGACTTTCGCCACCAATTGAAATTGCATCTAGCGATGCACCGTGGAAACTATCCCACATTGAAATTGTTTTGTGTCGGCCTGTTGTGTATCTCGCAAGTTTTAAAGCCATTCCTATTGCATTCGTACCTCCAGGCGCGAAGAGCATTTTATTTAAACGACCAGGAGATAATTTAGCGAGTTTACGAGCTAGATCTATCGCCGTCTGGTTTGTATATCTACGTGGACAAAAAGGTAATTGGTCTAACTGATCCTTGATTGCGTTTACTACTCTTGGATGTCCGTATCCAACTTGGTGAACACTGTTGCCGTGAAAATCCATAATTTTGCGGCCTTGAATATCCTCGATATAAATACCTTCACTTTTATTGATAACATTTAAGCATGGGCTTGATAGAGATTGATGCAGAAAAAATTGGGCGTCGTCTTCTAAGAGCTTCTGTGTATTGAGGTCTAGGTGAGTTTTGGCCCACTCTTTTCTTTGTGGAGAAAAGTTTACATCTCCTTCTGTAAACCCCGCCGATGATTTGTTATCAAATTTTTGTTTCATTTTCCATCTCAAATAAAGGATCACGCCAACTTAGACCATCCTCCGTTGGACCAGATGGCCGGTATTCACAGCCGAAAGCTCCTTGATACCCAAGGCGCTTAAATTCTGGTAAAATGTATCTATAGTTAAGTTTCCCTTCGAATGGCTCAGCTCGGTTTTCTGCTGCAGCAATTTGAATATGCCCGATTTTATTGGCATGGGCCTTAAAATTTTTCAATAAGTCTCCGCTTTCCTTATCGATATGGTAGCAATCAAACATTATTTTCAATCTTGGATGATTAATGCAATTTATAATGTCTGCCGCTTGATCAATTGTTTTTAGAAAGTAACCAGGCAATTGTTCTTCACAAACCGGTTCAATTAAAATTAGAATTTTCGAGTTTTTTAATGCGAATTCCAAATTTGAAATAAACGTATTTATTGAGGTTTGATTATACTCGGTAACACCTGATAATATATGTAATGCTCTTGCTCCTATATCTTCTGCTATTGTTATAGCTTGTTTGATTTCATTTTGAGCTTGGTCAGATCTACCTGGTATAGCGGCACATCCAAAGGTATCACCCATTCGGACGTTCATTCCATTTAAACTTAGTTCCAATTGATAAAGTAGTTTTTTTAAATCAGTTAAATTTATTTCATGAGGTTCGTCATGAAATTCTAAAGAGTTAAAATGATGACGTTTTGCCAATTTTATTCGCTCTAGAAAAGGCAGTTCCCTCCACAGATATCCGGTATTCGCTGAAAAGTTAAATTTCAAAATACTAAAAATCTCCCGAGTTAGGGCAATAATACTTCCCGAATAGTTTTTGCGTCAGCAAGACGATCCATTGCTTCATTGAGTTCATTAAATTTAATTGTTCGGGACATCAACTTGTCAACAGGTAAAGAGCCTGCTTTAAACATATTTAAATATCGTGGAATATCCCGTTTTGCTACACAGCTACCCATATATGAACCTCTTAGACATCTTTCCTCGGCAGCTATTTTAAGGTGCGATAAATTGATTTCAGCTTCAGGTCCTGGCATGCCAGCTGCAACTGTTGTTCCGCCCCGTCTCGTTATTTCGTACGCTGTCTGAAGTGCACGGCCAGAACCAGCTGTTTCAACGGCAATATGTACTCCGCCGTCGGTAATTTTGTGCACCTGCTCAATTGCATCTTTGTCGGCTGCATTGACAGTATGATGAACCCCTAGTTCCTTTGCAAATTCAAGTTTTTCGGCACTTAAATCTATTGCTATTACTTTTCCTGCTCCTAAAGCTAAAGATGCTAAAACTGCACTGAGCCCGACACCACCAAGTCCAACGACACCAATGAATTGGCCAGCTTTGGCGTCAGCAGTATTAATTACGGACCCAACGCCGGTAACCACTCCACAACCAAAAAGTGCTGCTTGCTCGAACGGAATAGATTTTTCAATTTTGACCAACGCTTCTTTGGATAACACCGAATATTCAGCGAACCCAGCAACGCCAGAATGATGATGGATCGATTTACCATTTTGCTTAAGCCTTGTTGTCCCATCTCTCAAAACTGCTTTCGCATTTGCGACTGTGGCAGGTTCGCATAATGCAGGTCGCCCAGAACTACACATTTCACAGAGGCCGCAGCTTGCAACATAGGAAGGCACTACATGATCTCCAATCTCGAAGCCTTCAACATTATCACCTAGTTCGGTGATTATTCCTGCAGCTTCATGGCCAAGTACGATCGGCATCGGTTTTCCCCGTTCACCGCTAATTGCGACAAGGTCTGAATGACAAAGGCCAACCGCTTTGACTTTTATCATAACCTCATTTGACTTAGGAGGATCTATCTCAACCTCTTCAATGGATAGAGGTTTGCTTTCGGCGTACGGTCTCGGTACTCCTGATTGCCGTAAAATCGCAGCCTTAATTTTCATTTTATTCCCCATAAGAGTACTTATTGAGTTGAAGTATCAGGCTGCTGCTTCCTCTAATGAAGCTTCTAGTATATCCAAACCTTCTTCTATAATTTTAAGGTCGGCAGATAATGGAACCAAGATTCTTATAACATTGCGGGCAGGTCCAGCTGTAACAAGAATGAGGCCTTTCTGAAGCGCTATTTGAGCTACTTTTGCAGCCATATCACCGTCTGGTTCTAGATTGTCACGATCTTTAACAAGCTCGACCGCATTCATACATCCAAGGCCACGAACATCTCCAATATTTTGAAGTGAATTTTTGAAAGACATTTCTCGAAGACGTTTATCTATCACCTCTCCAATTTTTATACCTTTTGCTAATAATCCATCTTTTTCAATTGTCTCCAAAACTGCAAGAGCGGCTGCACAAGCCATTGGGTTTCCTCCGAATGTACCGCCTAAACCACCAGGTGGGACAGTATCAATAATACTCGCTTTTCCGACCACACCAGATATCGGTAAACCTCCGCCTATACTCTTTCCTACACATGTTAAATCAGGATCAATGCCATAGTGTTCCATAGCAAACATCTTGCCGGTACGTCCTATGCCAGATTGAATTTCATCAGCGACCATTACGATCCCATGCTCATCACACAACTCGCGTAAATATGAAACAAAGTCCTGTGTGGCAATATTGTATCCACCTTCTCCCTGGACAGGTTCGAAGAAAATGGCAGCAATTTGATCTGGTGGGCAATCGCTCCTAAATAAAGTTGCGAAGGCTTTTTTGGTGTCTTCCAAAGTGATGCCCCGGAATTCATCTGGGAAGGGCAGTCTATAAATGTCGCCTGGGAAAGGTCCAAATCCTTGTTTAAAAGGTATCATCCTCGCACTCAGTGCCATCCCCATGTAGGAACGTCCGTGATATCCATTTGTAAAGGTAATGATCGCTGGCCGTTTTGTATAAAAGCGTGCAACTTTTACGGCATTTTCGACTGCTTCTCCACCAGCTGAAAAAAACATGGACTTCTTTTCAAAATCACCAGGATATATATTATTTAGTCTTTCAGCTAATTCTATGTAGCTCTCATATGGTGTGACCTGAAAGCAAGTATGAGTAAGTGTGTCCAGCTGGTTTTTTATAGC
The DNA here is from genome assembly GCA_003332035.1 of Paracoccaceae bacterium. Taxonomy (GTDB): domain Bacteria; phylum Pseudomonadota; class Alphaproteobacteria; order Rhodobacterales; family Rhodobacteraceae; genus Salinivivens. Next base: position 6,548 of record QOQI01000026.1, on the reverse strand, counting down.
TTCAACAACTCTGTGATTGCGGTGGCCGGTATTTTGACAACCAATTCCACCACAAAAATCTATATAACGCTTACCCTCGACATCCCATATTTCTGTGTTTTCTGCTTTGTCAGCTATAAATGTCGAAGAATAAGCAATTGCTTTAGCTACAGATTTATCCCGTCTTAGTTCAAATTCTTTGTTCGTCACCATCGATTATCATTTCCAATTCACTCAATTTTAACCATAGACATAAGCTGGCAGCCAAGTGGCCAATGCAGGCCATTGAAAAACCAAATAAATAGCAATGAGCTGAAGGATAACAAAAGGAATTATGCCTTTGTAAATATCTTTCATTGCCACACTAGGGGGGCTGATTCCTCTCATATAAAAGAGAGCATACCCGACCGGTGGCGTCAAAAAAGACGTCTGTAGTGTGACGGCAACTAAAATCGTAAACCAGACGAGCACTGGTTTGTCTACCACACCATAACCGCTTATTGCTAAGTCCATGGCCCCAATAACTGGTACGAGCAATGGCAATACAATAAAAGTTATTTCAATCCAGTCGAGAAAAAAGCCAAGTAGAAATACACAAAATAGCACAAAGAGAATAATACCATTATCGTTGAAAGGTAATGAAGTTAGCGCGTCCTCTATGATTTCATCACCACCTAGAGCACGCACAACAAAAGCAAAAACAGTTGCACCTATTATGATACAGAAAATGTAGCCCATGGTATTAAAAGTGCCGTATAGAGCCTCTTTCAACATTGTTAAATTTAGTTTTCGATAAAACGCTGCAAGGATCATTGCGCTCAAAGCGCCAACTCCGCTAGCCTCTGTTACTGTAGCAATACCGGCTATAATTGACCCTAAAACCAAGAACATCAGAGCCAATATCGGAACGGCATCCAATAATACTTTAAAAAGGGTTTTTAATCCCACCGGTTGTCGATTTTCTGCCAAAGGTGCTGCAGAGGGCTTTAAGAACGAAAATCCAAGTATGTAGATTACATATAGTGCTGCTAGCATTAAGCCTGGGATAAAGGCTCCCATAAATAAATCACCCGCTGGAAGATTGAGTTGGTCTGCCATAAAAACCAACATAATAGATGGGGGTATTATGATCCCAAGGCAGCCCGATGCGGCTACAGTGCCCGTTGCAAGTTCTTTTGAATAGCCCTGCTTAATCATTATTGGGAGACTTAATACACCCAATAGCACTACAGAGGCTCCAACAATTCCAGTACTTGCAGCTAGCAATGTCCCTATCAAAGCCACCGTTATGGCCATGCCACCCCTTACATTACCAAACAATTCTTGAGTTGAAATAAGTAACCGCTCAGCTATTCCAGACTTTTCGAGCATAAAACCCATGAAAATGAATAGAGTACCCGCGATTAGAATCCAATTTGTCATAACAGCGTAGATGCGCTTTACAACAATGCCAAAGTAATAGAAGTCCAGACCAGTAGCTGTATCAAAATATTGATCGGAGATCATCGCCACCAAGGTAAATAAAATTGAGACGCCAAATAGTGTGTAGGAAATATGAAAACCCACAAGAAGCATTGCGCAGAAGGTAACAAAAAGAGCTGTCAGTAGAATGGTTTCAACAAACATTAGTTTGCGTCTCCTGTTAATTTTCTTAGTTTTGCAACAATTGCGATTGATCTAGCAACTGTTGCAATTCCAAATAATACAAATGACAACACTAGAACTGATTTAATAATCCATCTGTGAGGGAGCCCGCCAGGATCAATTGAGCCCTCTGCAGTTACATAAGCCCGCATCATGAAAAACCATGAGTGATATATAATAACGAGAATAAATGGCAGTAGTACAACAACGTGACTGACAAGATCTATCCAAAGCTTTGTTTTTTCAGAAAACTTACTATACAGTAGATCGTTGCGAACATGTGTTTCCATAGATGTACAATATGAAAACCCCATCATAAATCCGAAAGAGTATATGTGCCACTGCAGTTCATCAAACCCCAGGCTCGATACTCCAAGTACATAGCGCAAGAAGACCGATAAACATACAATGATCACAAGAAATAGCGCAAGCCAGCTTATTGCATTACCCAGCGCAATAATTTGTTTTTCTATATTCTGAACAAATTTCACTTTGAGATTTACCTGTTTTACTGACGGCTATTATTTTGTTCTAGCAATGCAAGCTATCTGCTTGCATTGCTGATTGTTTAAAGTAGAACTATTAGTCCCACAAACTATTGCGACCAATAGAACCAATGTTCTCCCAGGCCTTATAATCTTCCATGAATGCTGTAAGATCATCCATCAACATTTTGACTTCCGGATCGGTTGCCATAAGCTCATCCATTGTCTCGTTGAATGCTGCTCTCATAGCCTTGAGCATTTCGTCATCAAATTTAACAATTTCGACACCTTTTTCTTCTTGTAGTGTCTTAAGAGCCGCATTTTGAATAGCATTTGAGTGTGTCATTGACCAAACATTTGCCTGTCTCACTGAGGCTTCCCATTGGGCTTGCTGAGCATCACTCATACCATTCCAAACATCCATATTCATAACAATTTCGATGATTGTGTACGGCTGGTGCCAGCTTGGCATATGGTAAAACTTAGCAACTTTATGCAATCCAGCTTCTAAGTCGTTTGCTGGGAGACCCATTTCAGCAGCGTCGATCACACCTTTTTCAAGACCAGGGAAAATTTCGCCAAAAGGAATAAGAGTAGGAACAGCGCCTAGTTTCGTTACAGTTCCACCCGCAAAACCACCAATTCGGATTTTTGTTCCCTTCCAGTCTTCAACTTTCTCAATTCTCTTGGTAAACCAACCCGCGCCTTCATTTGCATAGATAGCAAGAGGCCATACCTTTACGTTATATCCAGCATCATTATAAAACTTTTCCCAAAGTTTTGTTCCGTTGCCTTCATATAGCCAACCTAGCATTACATGCGGTTCTGGACCAAATGGCATAGTACAGTATGGAATAGCTTCTTTTAAAGAACCTCCAAGATAGGCGCCGCAGGTGTAGCCCGCCTGTACTTGTCCGTCTGATACTGCTTGGTGGATATCAAATGCTGGCATAAGTTCCCCTGGCTCAAACATTTTGATTTTCATGTTTCCGCCAGAAACTCTTTCAAGAACATCAGCAAAATACACAGAAGTAGAACCTGTTATTGGTAAATTTGTGCCAAAAGCTGAAGGGGTTTTAAAAGTAATTTTTTTATCGGCCATAGCAGTTCCAGCTAAGCCAAAGAACGTTAACATCACCACGGAAGCTTTTAGAGCTTTCATAGCCTGTCTGATTAAGTAGTTTCTCATTGAGTTGTCCTCCCTACATAAGTTTCAAAAAATTGCACCAAACACTTGATACAATTACTTTTATGTGGGGTGACGGTAACAGTTTTATGTATTATAGCAACGAAATGTTCCAGGTAGAACAATATAAAATACTTATACAATCATATATATTTTTTATATTTATCGCAGGCCTATAGATAAAATTTAAGCGTTATAGATTTTAACTTTTTTAAACAGAAGGTTCGCTGCTAAAAGCACTTTCGAAATTATTGCATTATAAAAGGATTTGAGCTGGTTGTCTGCTGAGCGATCCAAACCGATTTTACTTGCATGAATTCTTTAATTGCTTCTTGACCGCTTTCTCTGCCCTGGCCCGATCGTTTGTAACCCCCGAATGGCGTCATAAAACTAACAGCTCGATATGTATTTACCCAAACAGTACCAGCTTTGAGCTTTTCGGACATTCTGAAAGCACGACCTAAATCAGAAGTCCATACGCCTGCTGCGAGGCCAAACACGATATCGTTTCCAATGCGGATGGCGTCTTCTTCGGTGTCAAAAGGAATGACTGACAAAATAGGCCCGAACACCTCTTCTTGGGCAATTCGCATATTATTTGTTACACCCGTGAATATTGTTGGCTCAACAAATCGATCACCTTGAACACCACCACCGGTATAAGGCTTGCCTCCTAGAACACATGTAGCGCCATCTTCTTCTGCAACTTTTATATATTGAAGAATTTTTTCATATTGAGGTGCAGTAGTGACGGGTCCAACGTGTGTTTCCACTGACATTGGATCTCCAATTTTAGCTTCACTGGCGACTTCAATTAAACGCTTAACAAATTTATCATGAATTTTTCTTTGGATCAGTAATCGTGAGCCTGCAATGCAGGTTTGGCCAGTTGCGGCAAATATACCTGATATTGCGCCCATGACCGCAGCTTCAAAATCAGCATCCTCAAAAACAATATTTGGTGACTTTCCCCCTAATTCTAAAGTGACGGGCATAATCTTTTTTGCAGCTGTTTCATAGATTTTTTGGCCCGCAAAATCAGATCCTGTAAAAGCAACTTTAGCTACATCTGAATGCTCTACCATAGCAGCACCTATTTCCAAACCGTATCCAGTAATGCAGTTCACAACCCCCTTGGGAAATCCAGCTTCGTTAACAAGTTCCATGAATTCCAAAGATGATGCGGAAGTAAATTCTGAGGGTTTGATTACGGCAGTATTTCCTGCAGCAAGGGCAGGGGCCAGTTTCCAGGCTAACAATAGCAAAGGAGAATTCCATGCTGTAATCATTCCAATTACACCCAAAGGTTCATATCGCGTATAGTTAAATATACCTGGGCGGTCAGCTGGTAGTACGGCCCCTTCGATTTTGTCAGCTAAACCACCATAATAACGGTACCATTCTGCCAAATATTTTGTTTGTGCACTCATTTCAGTGATGAGCTTACCATTGTCACGGACTTCAATATTTGCCAATCTTTCAGCTTCGCGCTCAATAATTTCAGCGAGGCGTACTAAAAGCTTGCCTCTTTGTGTTGGCCGCATATCCGCCCATGCACCGTTATCGAATGCAGCTTTTGCGGCTTTAACAGCTTGATCAGCATCTTTTTCGCACCCTCGGGCGACTTTGGCCCAAACTTCCCCAGTAAAGGGGTTTTCAGTATCGAAATATTCATTTTTAGTTGGCTCAACCCACTCTCCATTAATGAAGTGATTGTAAAATTTCATTATCTAATCGACCTCCCTAGTCATTTTCGTCAGGTTGAAACACAACGCGTCCAGTGACATTACCGTTTTCAAGATCATGTACAGCTTGATTGATTTCGGACAGTGGCCGCCTATCTATTGGCATTTGTTTAATCTTACCAGCGCGCACCATATCAATTATCTTGCGCAGTTGCGGTGAATTTCCTACGTGGCTCCCTCGAACGGTCATTGCTTTTTGTGGCAACCAAACTTGAGGCATATTAAAGTCCCCCCCTGCCTGACCTACAATTAAATAACGGCCTGATTTCACTAATGCACGGATTGCAAGCTGTGCGGTGGCTGATCCGCCGAATGTATCAAGTACTCCCATAAGTTTATTGTTCGCCAAATTTTGCAGTTTTGATACGGCTTCTTCATCTTGGCTGTTTAAAACTTGCATTGCGCCCATTTCGTGGGCGGTAGTTAATTTTGCATCATCAACATCAACGGCTATAATATTTTCAAATCCAAGGGCCCGCGCTATAGCAATAGCATTCAATCCAAGCCCGCCGCATCCTAAAATGGCCATCCATTCATCGGAACGTAGTGTACCAAGTTTTTCTAAGGCATTATAAACCGTAATCCCGGAGCACGCATGAGGCACAACATCTGCAGGATCAAGCCCATCGATATCTACTAGAAATTTTTCATGTTCAACAAGGCAGTGCGTAGCAAAGCCTCCTTTTTGTTTAAGTCCAATAATCCGCATTGAAGCGCAATCGCTTTCACGCTCTTCCTTACATGCTGGACATTCTCCACAACCAATCCAGGGAAAAACTAGTACTTGTTGGCCTTTTTTGAACGAGTTGGCATCAGCTCCAGTATTTTCAACTACCCCGGCAATTTCATGTCCAAATGTCATCGGTAATTCAGCACCGCGTTCTGCAAAGGTTAATCGGCCCTCGTTACCCAAGTCCATATAACCCTTTTGGACATGTAGATCGGAGTGACATAAGCCTGCGGCAGTAACGCGAATTAAAACTTCTGAGCCCTTGGGTTTTGGCAGTGCGTTTTTTCGCTTCTCGAATGGCTTAGCCCATTCAACAAGGTCATAGCTGGTATAATGTGTCATCTCTAAATACTAATCCAATTTTATTATTCACATTTCAAATTCTTTGAAAATCTTTGCGGTATGCTCTCCCAATTTGGGTGGTGGCGGTAAACTCTTATCCGTGTCTACAGTCCGATTAATGGGTGGCGCTGCCATTGTTACTTCGTCGCCCTTGGTAGTTTTTACGTTTATCAAATTGAGCCCGATATGATTGGAGAGCGCACTGACTGAATTGACTGAACCAAACGCAATATCAGCTTCAGTAAGTAAGGTAGTAAATTCGCTGACTGACAGCTGATTTGAAGTGTTATTTATTTTTTTATGCAGAGTTTCCACATTTTTTACCCTTTCATTATTACTATTGAAAAGGGGATCAGTAGCAAGTTCAGGTTGTTTAAGAACTTGGGTGCAAAATCGAGCCCACTCACGTTCATTTTGGATCGCTATAATTACTTTGG
>QOQI01000025.1 GCA_003332035.1 Paracoccaceae bacterium | reverse complement strand
GGCGACGCGGAATAAATGCTGCATCAGAGGGAATCTTAGAAATTGATGAAGCTCGTCGAGAGGCTATTTTATCGGCTGAAACGGCGCAAGCGGAACAAAATAAATCAAGTAAACTGATTGGAGCTGCAAAGGCATCGGGAGACGAGAAAGAGTTTGAAAAACTTCGAAAACTTGTAGCAGACAAAAAAACCGAAGTTGCAGATATGAATGTTAAAGCAAAAGCAATCGATAAAGAGCTAAATTTGGCCTTAATGTCTCTGCCTAATAAACTCCATCAAGACGTTCCAGATGGTGAAGACGAAGACCAAAATGTGGAAATTTCTTCCTGGGGTACACCAAAAAAAATAGACAATCCCAAAGAACATTTTGAGATCCCTGCAGCAGTATCTGGCATGGACTTCAAAACTGCAGCAAAATTGTCTGGCTCTCGATTTGTTGTTCTACGTGGCGCCATGGCACGTCTCCACAGAGCATTGGCTCAGTTCATGTTAGATGTGCATGTTAATGAACATGGCTTAACAGAGACCATGACACCGGTATTAGTTAAAGAAGAGGCCATGTTTGGGACTAATCAGCTTCCAAAGTTTTCAGACGATAGCTATCAGACAACTAACGGATGGTGGCTGATACCTACTTCGGAAGTTACTTTGACTAATATATCTGCAAATGAGGTGACGCCTGAGGGAAGTTTACCCTTAAGGATGACGGCACATACACAATGTTTTAGGTCCGAAGCTGGCTCTGCCGGTAAAGATACCGCAGGAATGCTGAGGCAGCATCAATTTGAAAAAGTGGAAATGGTTTCAATCACTCATCCAGATCAATCAATGCAAGAACATGAAAGAATGACAAATTGCGCAAAGGCAATTTTAGAAAAATTAAAATTACCCTACAGGCTCGTATTACTTTGTTCTGGCGATACAGGATTTGGCGCTCAGAAAACTCACGATTTAGAAGTTTGGCTACCAGGGCAGCAAGCATACAGAGAAATTTCATCTGTTTCAGTTTGTGGCGATTTTCAAGCGAGGAGAATGAATGCTCGATTTAAACCTAGTAATGGTGGAAAGCCTGAATTTGTGCACACATTAAACGGCTCTGGATTGGCGGTAGGTAGATGCCTCATAGCAGTTTTGGAAAATGGCCAACAGCAGGATGGATCAGTTTTAATCCCAGACGTTTTAGGCGAATACTTGGGAGGAAAAGTCGTCATCGACAATAAAGGAAATCTTAGCTGACTAGGCAATTTTCTTGATAAGAAAATAAAAATAGTTATTATTTACATTTACTTAAGGTGCTTTTTTAACCTTGATTGATTAGGCTTCTTTTTATTTTTATATGGATTTTTCTCTGCCTGCGATCTCAAGGTCATTCGAATTGGGGTCCCAGGCAGATTAAAATCTTCTCGCAAACCATTAACTAGATATCTAGAATAACTCTTTGGGACTTTTTCCGGATTTGAGCACATCACTACAAACCCTGGGGGTCGCGTCTTTGGTTGAGTAATGTAACGCATTTTTATTCTTCTGCCATTTGGAGCAGGCGGTGGATGAGAAATCAGCATAGCAGATAACCATTGATTTAATTGAGCAGTTGAAATTCTGCTATTCCAAACTTCATAAGAACTCATTATGGAATTATAGAGCTGCAACAATCCTTTTCCTGTTTTTGCTGAAATTGTTACTAAAGGCGCTCCTTTTAGCTGCGGTAAAAGCCTTTCAAAAGATTCTCGCAAATCAGCTAATTTTTTTTGTTTGTTACGCTCTAGATCCCACTTGTTCACAGCAATAACAACTGCTCTACCCTCCCTTTCAGCCAAATCAGCAATACGTAAATCCTGCTGTTCAAACGGAATATCTGCATCAAGTAGCACAACCACCACCTCAGCAAATTTTACAGCTCTGAGACCATCGCCTACTGATAGTTTTTCTATCTTATCTTGAACTTTAGCTTTTTTACGCATTCCAGCTGTATCAAAAAATTTAACTGAAGCGCCATTCCAGACAAAGTTTAACGAAATTGCATCTCGTGTTATTCCCACCTCAGGCCCAGTTAACAAGCGATCCTCACCCAATATTTTATTGATTAATGTCGATTTTCCTGCATTTGGCCGACCGATTACCGCGATTTGCAAAGGCTTTTTTTTGAAATGGTCCTCATCAAACTGATCTAAATCACCAACCGGAATATCTACTTTAGCAGACTCCAAATTTCCTATCATATTGCCTTCAAATTGATCAGCAAAAGGCATAAGTGCTTGAAGCAGGTCCTCCATACCCTCACCATGTTCGGCAGAGATGCTAATTGGGTCTCCCAACCCTAGGCCCCAGGCTTCTATGGTTCCTGAATCGCCGGCAGAACCCTCTGATTTATTTGCCACCAGTAGAACATTTTTGGCATTTTTTCTCAAAATTGTTGCCAGTGTTTGATCCATGTAGGTAACGCCAGTACGGGCATCGATCATGAACAAACAGATGTCCGAAATCTCCACAGCATGCTCAGTGAGGGCTCGCATACGACCTTGAAGGCTCTCATCTTTGGCGTCTTCCAAACCAGCTGTATCGATTACTGTGAATTTAATATCGCCAAGTTTACCATTACCTTCGCGAAGGTCCCTGGTCACTCCAGGTTGGTCGTCAACTAATGCAATTTTTTTTCCAACCAGGCGGTTGAACAGTGTTGATTTGCCAACATTTGGACGACCAACAATGGCCAGTGTAAATGACATTTCCGCCTCCAAGGCTTTGCCAAGCAAGTCCTTAAACTAATTTTCAATTAGCGAAAAGCCCGCAGTTGGCCATCTTTCGTAATCAAATAGAGCATTTCATTGGCAACAATAGGATTAGCCGTCGCCCCAGCTTTTATTTTTAATTTACTTTTTTGCTCACCTGTCTTTGGATCGTAAAAACGAAAATAGCCATCGCTAGAAGCTATAATCAGTTGGCTTCCTGCGAATATTGGTCCGTAGTGTTGATTAGTTTTTTTACTTCGCAAAACTCGTTTTTGGGAAAAAGACGGAAGTTCAGTTATCCAAACAGTTTTGCCCGTTTTCATTTCTAATCGTACCAGTTTATTCGTATCAGAGATAAAGAATAAAGACTTGCCCATTATCCAGAAATTACCACTAGAACCAAAAGGGGCAGTCCAGTTTCTTTCGCCACTTTCAATCCTCAAAGAAACGACTTTTCCCGATCCATCAGCTGCATACACATTTCGACCAATAATCACCGGACTAGCTACAATATCATCAATTGCACTTATAACACGGCTATCGTTCCGTCCAGTTAATGATGAACTCCAAAGCACAAATCCACCTTTTTTAAAGGTTGCATAAATCTCACCATTTCCAAAACCAAATAAAGCATATTTTTCCGACACAGCTGGAGCATTATTAGATATCAAATTAGTTTCGGTACCTACACCATCGACTTTCCACTTCACGCGACCGTTTTCCGCATCAATTGCCCATGCTTTTGAGTCACCACTAACTAAATAAACCAACCCATCATTAAATATTGGAGTATTATTGCCAGCACCACTCAATCTTTGCGACCATATTTTTTCTCCAGTCGAGGGATTAAGGGAAAGCACAAAACCATATCCTAAAGTCACAAAAAGTTGATCCTGACCAGCGGCGAATCCACCTCCAAAAATTTCACCACTTTTCTCACCAGGGGGGGTTAGATCTTTCCTCCAAAGCAATCTCCCCTCTGCATTAAAAGCTGACGCCGTTGAATTCGCATCTAGCGTAAATATCTTTTGCTGATAGAAAATTGGATCTACAACCAACCTCTTTTTCTTACTGTCGCCTTTTCCAATGGAAACAGACCAAATTTCACTTAGGTTTTCACCTAACATCAAATTTGGATAATCTTTAGATATTGCTGAAGATATTAGCTGCCACTGCCCATTTGCCTGCAAACGTGGTAACTTAATATTATTATTTTTAGCAAAAGACTTTTTAGCTTTGCCAGTAAAGCCAAAAGAGCTGGCAGGGTCTACGCGTTTACCTGATAAAATTCTATCCTGTTCGCTACATCCGAACAGAATATTTGTTATAAAAATAATAAGTAAAAATAATCGCAAGAAAACATTCTCCAATTAAGAGATCTATCTAAAACCTCACTCGTTTATTAGCTCAGGATCTTTTCCCAAAGCAATCATCATTTGAGTAGCTCTGTTGCGGAGACCTGCAGTCAACTCTGCATCCAACAATATTTGAGAGATTTTTTTGATCGCTTTATCGGTATTACCCAACTCAATTTCAATTAAAACCATTTGCTCCTCAGCAAGCAAACGAAAAGGGTTTCCAGGCTTACTAAGCGCCTCAAAAGCCGTGCTTCTTTCGTCTAAATTCATAGTTTCAGCAGAACCAAGCAAGATTTTAAAGTTGAGCAAATCACGATAGTGGTCGTCAATAGACAGGCTTTGCGTTATATCACTTAAAGTGCTATTTTCTAAACCTGAAGAATTATTTCCATTTGTTTCAGCAGATAACAGCATTGCTAAAATTGCCTTAGCATTTTCACTAGGGACGTTAATTTTTTGCAATTTTGAAATCCGGTCAACTGCATTTTTTTCGTTAAGAGCATCTATAATACTCGTGCCAAAAAGTTGAGCTTCCGTGGCGGCCTGCGATTTCAAATATTCGCGGTAGGTAGCCGCGCCAACAATTAAAATAACAAGAAGAATAGCTATCCACCCGTATTTGCGCAAATTTTTGTAAAGCCTATCTCGACGAAGCTCTTCAGAGACCTCCTGCAAAAAACTATCAGTATCGCTCACTGTTTTCTCCTACTAACAAGTAGTCGTGGTTTAACTTTATCTAGAATAAAAGTCCAAGCCTAAAATTTAATCGAATATCTGAAAAAATTAAAAAAATATTCATCTGAACTGGTTAATTCAACGTAAACTGACTATACGCACAACTAATTAAAATACTCTCATCACCCAGAAAGGGAACCCATGCGAATTATCTCGCTAGTTACAGCGATTGCAGTCGTTTCTATTTTGTATGTTTTGGTTTTCGAACGTGACGTGTTAAAAGGTTTCTCTAGTGGTAAGAATATTGAAGAATTAGCTGGTGATCTCGGCGACGGTCCAGAGTTAAACACAGAAGCCAGCGTAGCTTTGTCTAAAATAAAAAAGAGCGAGAAAACAATTTCTGTAGTAGTGGTTAAGAGTACTGCAAAGACGATTGACAGCGCTGTAATTTTGCGTGGGGAAACTGCCGCCGCGCGATCAGTCGAAGTACGTTCAGAAACATCAGGCCAAGTGGTTAATGAGCCCCTCAGAAAGGGCAAAACTATATCCCAAGGCCAGATTTTGTGTAGTTTAGACCCTGGTACACGCCAAGCTTCTCTTGCTGACGCAGTTGCAGGTCTCGCAGAAGCCCGAGCAAGAGTTCCAGAAACTCGGGCAAAGTTAGATGAAGCAAAAGCCCGTTTGACGGAAGCCAAAATCAATTTCAATGCAGCCACCAAATTGTCAGAAGGTGGCTACGCTAGCGAAACTCGAGTAGCGAGCGCCAAAGCAGCGGTAAGGGCTGCAGAAGCAGGTATAGCATCCGCCACCGCTGGATTTGACACTACTCGCTCAAAAATACAATCCGCCGAAGCTTCTGTTGCGATCGCAAAAAAAGAAATCGACAGGATATCATTAAAGGCCCCATTCGCTGGAATTTTAGAAACCGATACGGCTGAATTAGGAACTTTATTACAACCTGGTGCTCTTTGTGCCAAAATTATTCAATTGAACCCAATTAAGTTTGTCGGTTTTGCTCCAGAGACTGAGCTGAACCGGATAGTCAAAGGATCAGCCGCAACTGCTAAAATTATAAATGGCAAAGAAATCCAAGGCAAAGTTACTTTTATTTCTCGGTCAGCTGATCAAACAACCCGGACCTTTAGGGTCGAAATAGAAGCCGACAACGCTGATTTATTGATAAGTAAAGGGCAAACGTCCGAAATATTAATAGCATCTGATGGGACCCAGGCTCATCTTTTACCTCAGTCAGCACTTACATTAAACGATGATGGAGCTCTAGGAGTTAGAACCGTAGATGAAGCCTCAAAGGTCGAATTTTTCGAAACAGATATAATAAGGGACACGGTGAAAGGTGTTTGGCTGAAAGGCCTTCCTGAGGAGACTAATGTAATAATTATTGGGCAAGAATACGTGACTGATGGGGTTAAAGTACAACAAGTTTTTCAAGAGGTTAAAAATTGACAGGCATTATTGACTGGGCATCTCAGCGTGCCAGAATGATTTTAGCACTAATCATTGCGTCACTAGCTGCAGGGGTTTTTTCATACACTGGGCTCCCGAAAGAAGGAGAACCAGATATTGAAATTCCAGCTTTGTTCATTTCTGTAGTATTTCCTGGGATCTCGGCGGCAGATAGCGAAACCCTTCTTATTCGTCCCATTGAAACAGAATTAGCAGATATTGATGGCCTTAAGAAAATGACGGCAACAGCTGCGGAAAACTATGCAGGAGTTGCTATCGAGTTTGAATTTGGTTGGGACAAAGCCAAAACAATGGCTGACGTAAGGGATGCCATGAATTCTGCAGAAGCTTTTTTTCCTGAGGGGGCAGAAAAGTACTCAATAAACGAATTAAATTTTTCAGAATTTCCAATAATTATAGTGAATTTAACTGGAGATGTACCAGAAAGAACGATGACCCGGGTGGCTAAAAAGCTACAGGAAGAAATTGAGGCGATGGATGCGGTACTAGAAGCCGTTGTCTCAGGAGACCGCGAGGAAATGGTAGAAGTTACCATCGACCCTTTAAGACTGGAAAGTTACAATGTTACTGCAGGCGAGCTAATAAATGTTGTTCAAAATAACAACCAACTAATCGCAGCGGGTGAAGTAGACAGTAAGCAAGGAACTTTTTCAGTTAAAATACCAAGTAGTTTTAATGAAGTTCAAGACATATATAACCTACCTGTCAAAACTAATGGCGACCGGATCGTCACTTTAGGTGACTTGGCGCAAATTAAATTAACTTTTGTCGATAGATCCGGGACCGCGCGGTTTAATGGTCAGAATACCGTCGCTCTTCAAGTTGTAAAAAGAAAGGGCTTCAACCTTATTGGAACAGCCAGAGAAGTAAGGCTATTAGTGGAAAAAGAAAGTCAAGGTTGGCCTGCAAATCTAAAAGCCGCAGTAGATGTCGGTACATCAAACGATCAAAGTCGAGTTGTGGATAGTATGGTGAGGCAGTTAGAGGGATCAGTTTTGACAGCGATAGCCTTGGTGATGATTGTCGTGCTTACATCGCTTGGAACAAGAGCGGCATTACTTGTTGGGTTTTCAATACCGACATCATTTTTACTCTGCTTTGTTCTATTAGGATTAATGGGTATTACAATATCAAACATTGTTATGTTTGGACTTATTTTAGCAGTGGGTATGCTTGTTGATGGCGCAATAGTAGTAGTTGAATACGCCGATAAGCGAATTTCACAAGGTACAGGCCCAATGAAAGCCTACGTCGAAGCCGCTAAACGTATGTTTTGGCCGGTAGTGAGCTCAACGGCCACAACCCTTTGTGCTTTTTTACCGATGTTGTTTTGGCCAGGAGTTCCAGGCCAATTTATGGGTATGTTGCCAGTAACTCTCATTTTTGTTTTATCAGCTTCTCTAATTGTCGCCCTAATTTATTTGCCAATCTTGGGCGGTGTATCAGGACGATTGAGTAGGTTCTTTGAAAATAGTTCTAATCTTTTGCGCGATATTGTTCCGTGGTTCATACGCTTACCACTTGTGCCGTTGGTAACCTTTTTTCTTTGCTTAAGTATACTACAAGTTGTTAACCCTAACCTGCTTCTTGATATCGATCTGGAAGAAGCTGGACCAATGGCCAATTTACCTGGAGTAGTAATGTTTATACTCTCAGCTTTTATGGCTTCGATTGTATTAGGTTCAGTGGAAATTCGGAAAAGACAAAAAAATGTCAAAGCTGGATATAGAAGAACACCTTTTGGGTACTTCATTAAGTTTATAGCCGGAAACCCAATTATGCCACTCATAGCCATTGGTGGCGTCATTGGCTTCACCAGTTTTATTTTTACAACTTTTGGAAAAAATAATTACGGCGTTGAATTTTTTGTTGAAGGAGAACCAGAACAAGCGATCGTATATGTCAAAGCAAGAGGTAACCTTTCTCTTACAGAAAAAGATATCCTGGTACGCCAAGCAGAATTGATCGTGAATGCTCATCCAGGGGTTGAAAGCGTCTTTTCTTTTGCTGGGACCGGTGGTTTAAATCAGAATACAGCTGGAGCAACTGCACCCAAAGATACAATTGGACAAATCCAGCTAGAAACAATTCCTTGGGAAAATAGAAGAGGAAATCCTGATTTAGATGGGAACAAAATTATTGCTGAATTATCAAATGCACTCAGCGTTCTCCCAGGTATAGAAATAGAAATTTTGGAATTGGAAAGAGGGCCGGCAAGCCCAAAGCCTGTACACTTAAGGCTTAAAGGCGAAAATTGGAGTGACTTGCTGAGCACTACTGCCAAAATGCGAGCGATATTTAACCAAACCGAAGGCTTAATACAAGTTGAAGATACCAGGCCATTGCCTGGTATAGATTGGCAAATTGATGTGGATGTTGAAAAAGCTGGGCGATATGGTGCAGACGTTGCGACGGTAGGAGCAATGGTGCAGCTAGTCACCCGTGGGATTTTACTAGATACCATGCGCGTCGATAGTTCGGACGAAGAAATCGAAATTCGAGTAAGGTTACCAGAAGAAGACCGGTTTTTATCAACTTTAGATAATTTGAAAGTAAGAACTGCTGATGGGCTTGTTCCACTATCAAATTTTATAAGTCGTAAACCAGTAACGAAACTTGCAGAAATAAACCGCATAGATCAAAAAAGATATTTTGATATAAAAGCAGGCGTTCAGGCAAACTTAAAGCGAACCATCTTATCGGATGAGGGTGTTGAAAATGAAATATTTATTAATGCAAATGAAAGAATAACTTACCTAACAGGCTATCTTGAAGAAAACCCACTTCCTCCGGGCATCTCTTGGGAGTGGACTGGTGATCAAGCCGATCAAGCTGAAAGTCAAGCTTTTCTAAGCTCAGCATTTGCTGCGGCGCTTGTCCTTATGTTTATCATTCTTCTCGCTCAATTTAATAGTTTTTATAATTCGTTTGTGGTCCTTATTGCGGTCGTATTATCCACGGTGGGGGTTCTAATTGGCATGCTGGTTATGCAGCAACCTTTTTCAATCATTATGACCGGTACTGGAATAGTGGCACTGGCAGGCATTGTCGTAAACAATAACATCGTTTTGATAGACACATACCAAGAACTATCTCGCTATCTACCAAAAGTAGAAGCTATCATAAGAACAGCAGAACAAAGAATTCGGCCTGTACTTTTAACAACAATAACTACAATGGCAGGCTTAGCTCCAATGATGTTTGGTTTAAGTTTAGATTTTGTAAATGGTGGTTACTCTGTCGATAGCCCTACGGCTTTATGGTGGAAACAATTGGCAACTGCCGTTGTTTTTGGACTGGGAACCGCCACCATGTTGACCCTAGTATTTACTCCAGCCCTACTATCTGCACGGGTTTGGGTGACAACATATATTTTATGGATAGCCCGTTTTCTCTTAAAAATAGGGGCTTCTAGGCGAGGACAAGTCGCACAGGACTGGGCCTTAAAGCGAATGGCCCGCAGAACCAGGCCTGCTGAAATTATTTGGGATTATTCAGAACCTCCATTATTGGAAAAAGAAGAGCCAGCCGGTTTGATTGGTCCTGCTGAGTAAGCTAACAATCAAAATTATGTATAGTGTGTATAGTGATTAGGCTTAGAGCCAGTTAGTCAATTTGGTTACCTTTAACTAAGCTGCTGGCTTCTCCTCTGACAATTGCTTTGTCCACAATGAATAATAACGCCCCTTTTTATTGAGAAGCGCCTCATGTGTACCCATTTCTGCAATAACTCCATTTTCTAAAACAATTATTTTATCCGCATCTGCGATTGTTGAAAGACGGTGTGCAATTGTAAGAACACTTCGTCCCTCAGAAGCATTGGTCAGTGCATCTCGAATTTCTTGTTCTGTTTCAGTATCCAACGCCGATGTTGCTTCATCTAAGAGTAAAATAGGCGGGTTTTTAAGAAGGGTTCTTGCAATACCTACGCGCTGTTTTTCACCACCCGAAAGTTTTAACCCACGCTCACCAACCGTCGTTTCATAGCCTTCTGGGAGGGACAAAATAAAATCATGGATCTGGGCATCCTTGGCCGCTTTCTCAACGGCAGCTTGAGATGCATTATCAAGTCCATATGCTATATTATAATAAATCGTATCATTAAAAAGAACTGTATCTTGAGGCACAACCCCAATAGAACTGTGAAGACTTTTTTGTGTAATATCGCGAATATCTTGCCCATCTATTTTTATTGAACCTTTTTGAGCATCATAAAATCTAAATAACAAGCGTCCAATTGTTGATTTGCCTGAACCAGAGGGGCCAACAATTGCAATAGTCTCTCTCGGGTGAATTTCGAATGAAACATTCTTTATAATTGGCCTTAATTTATCATATCCAAAAGTTATGTTTTCTAAAGAAATATGACCACTGATAACCTTTAATTCAGAAGCCTTTTCACTATCTATGATTTCTGTGGGTTGTTCTAACAAGTCGAACATTTCACCCATGTCTACTAAACCTTGCCGGATTTCTCGATAGACTGTACCCAAGAAATTTAAAGGCATAGTAATTTGGATCATGTAAGCATTAACCATGACAAAATCACCTACAGTCAGATGTCCGCTTTGAACACCTAAAGCTGCCATTACCATAACAATAATTAACCCGGCCGTAATAATTAGCGATTGACCAAAATTTAAAAATGCAAGGGAATATGCTGTTGTTAACGCTGCTTTCTCGTAGAGCTTGATAGCTCCATCGTAGCGTTTAGCTTCTCGCTCTTCAGCGCTAAAATACTTGACTGTTTCATAATTAAGCAAACTATCTATTGCTTTTTGATTGGCGTCAGTATCTTGGTCATTCATAAATTTTCGAATTTTAACGCGCCACTCGGTAACTTTGAAAGTAAACCAAATATAAGCCGCAATCATAACAACTATTACAGAAAGATATAAATAATCGAACCAAAAAAGCATGATACCTGCAATTATGAGAAGTTCCAAAACTAGAGGCCCAATCGAAAACAGCAGGAACCTTAATAAGAACTCTAAACCTTTGACCCCTCTCTCTATGACACGGCTCAAAGCTCCAGTTTTTCTTGAAATGTGATACCGAAGGGAAAGCTTATGGATATGTTGAAATGTTTCTAAAGCTAAGTTTCGAAATGCTCTTTGCGCAACAGCAGCAAATACAACATCCCGCAGTTGTTCAAAACCTCTCGATAAGATCCGTGCAGACCCATAAGCAACAGTCATACCTACGGCACCAAGCAGAAATGGTGAGTTACCAGTTTCCGTTAATGCATTTACAGCTTCTCTGTATAAAAATGGTGCAAAATTTATTACTAATTTAGCCAGCACTAAAAGTACTAACGCTGATATAACTCTAACACGGAAATCAAAACGATCTTTAGGCCACAAATACGGTACAACCCTTAGAATTGTCCTTATTCCCGATTTACGTTCAGCTTCTGCGATTTCCGCATTATTTTTCATTAAAAAGTCGCCCAAATAATCTTAAAACTTACTACGTACCAGCTTAAAGATAGCCCATTAAAAATAGATAACTAAAAAAATATTTTAATATGTCTAATTCTTAGTTGACCCTAATATCGTCAGGCAAATCAAAAATCTGACCTGGGTAAATTAGATCTGGATTGCGGATCTTATCTTTATTCGCATCAAAAACCTGAACATATAAAATGCCTCTGCCATATCGTTCTCGAGATATGGCCCACAATGTATTACCTGGTTGTACTGTTATTACATTTATCCTGGCCGGCGAGGCTATATCTTTCATTTGATCCGCTAAAACGTTTCTATCTTCACGTTTAAACGGACTTTCAATCCGACTGGAAACTTTGCCTGACTGATCTAATTGATCTAGCCGAAGCGTATAAACGCCAGCTTCGACATCTGACAAATCCGCGCTCCAATAACCTGTTTGATCTACTGCCGTGGAAGTAACTGGGGAATTATCTAGATAAAAGCGAACTATTGAATCAGGGCTTCCTCGTCCAGTAACAGCAACTCCACCATCTTTAGAATAATTGATTGTATCAAACAGAACGTCGGTCATCACTGTTGGCCCCACCCGCCCCTGCACAACTTTAACGCCTTCGTTATCAGCCAGCAAAATCGTGGGCTTTTCTGCATCACTCGAAGCAATTTCAGACGCAGAAGGCTCCGTTGTTAAAATTTTCTGCACCTCTTTTTCTATTTTTTCTTCTGTAGGTTGAGCTAATTGAGGGGTCTTGTTAATGACATCAGCTTTAACGACGGCATTATCAGACGCTTTGTCAATATCATCTTCTTTTTCTACTTCGTCTATTAAAGCAGTTTTAGCAGATAAATCACTGGCTGAATTTTCGTCAGAGGTTGTCTGACTTGTTACTTGCTGAGAATTAGCAACATCCGTTGAATTATCAGCGCCTATACTTTGCTTTTGTGTTTGCTTGTCCGCTCGATCTGCTTGTGCCACATCTACAATTTTTGGAGCTACAATCATTGTTTCGTCGGATACTAAGATTATCTCACCATCTATAGATTTAAGCGATATGACTTGCGGCCGATCCTTTAGCTCAATATCAAAAATAACCGCAAAATTTCCATCTTTTCCTAATGTGATTGACTCCACCACTTTTTCATCAACCAATATTTCCAATATGGAGCCGGGATAAGCTGTCCCTGCAACAAGAGCCGTTCCGTCATCATCAATTCTGACTGTTTCAAGCTTAGGGGGATCTATGTTTATTTTTTCTTCAGAGACCGTCTCATCATTCCTCTGTTCTAAAACAACCTCCGTCTCTTTGTTTTCCAAAATATTTTCAATTTTGTCGTGAGTATTAGCTTGCTCTGGAACTATATCATTTTGCTGATCAGTCACGATTTCATCCAAATCAGCTCCGCTTGAGTCCTCTATTTCTGACGAAATAGTTTTGTTCCCTGCAAGATCTGGGGTAATTCTTTCCGAAAATATGGCTACCGTTGCGATTAAAACCGCTACCAAACCTCCCACAATCCAGTACCATAGGTAAGGTATCGCTGCCATTTAAAGCCCCCAAAAAGCGATAAGCACATTTGCCTGTTGTGCGACCCTAACAAGTTGAGGTAGCAAGGTCAAAGCTTCTGAACAGATTTAAGGCTAACTTATGGAAAATTTCTCTATTTGCGTCTTTTGCGGATCTAGGTCGGGTGATAGCCCGGATTATATAATTCAAGCAGAAGCTCTTGGAAACCTAATAGCACATCAAAACTGGCGTTTAGTTTATGGTGCTGGTAACTCAGGAATGATGGGTGCCGTAGCTAATGCGACCCAACGAGGACAAGCAAAAACCTTTGGTGTTATTCCGCATCATCTCGTACAACGGGAGGTCGGCAAAACAGACTTAGATAATTACATAATAACTGATAATATGCATGAAAGAAAAAAACTAATGTTTACAAATTCGGATGCTATTGTTTTGTTGCCAGGAGGACCTGGCTCACTCGATGAATTTTTTGAAGTACTAACTTGGGCCCAATTGGAAGTACATAAAAAACCGATAGTCGTAATAAATGTAGAAAATTATTGGGACCCGCTTTTTTCACTGATCGATCACACTATATCTAAAGGTTTTGCAGACAGCTCACTAAAAAAAATGTTCAAAGTAACCGAAACGGCAAAAGAAGCTGTTGAGTATTTAATACAGATTAATCAAGGGCCCGAGCCGCTAACCGGCACAGACCTTTGACCAAATTAAATTAAAGTCGGGAAGCTACGTTATCCCAATTAACCAAATTATCTAGAAAATTTGTAAGATAGGCCGGGCGCTTGTTTCTAAAATCAATATAATAAGAATGCTCCCAAACATCACATCCCAAGAGAGCTGTTTGTCCAAAACAAAGAGGGTTCACCCCATTTTCTGTTTTGGTCACCTTCAAACTACCGTCGGGATCTTTAACGAGCCAACACCATCCTGCACCAAACTGTCCAGCACCTGCCGCCGAAAAATCTGCTTTAAATTGGTCTACTGATCCAAAACTATCGGAAATAGCGCTTACTAATTCAGAAGGCATTTCACGACCAGAAGGCCCCATCATTTCCCAAAACTGATTATGGTTCCATAACTGTGAAATATTATTAAATATTCCATTTTGAGCAACAGCACTTGCCTCGTATGTGCCAGTGATAATTTCTTCCATTGACTTTCCGTCCCATTCTGTGCCGGAAATCAATTTGTTTCCATTATCTACATAGGCCTTGTGATGCAGATCATGGTGATATTCGAGTGTCTCTTTGGACATACCCAAGTCCGCTAATGCATCGTGCGAATAGGGAAGGTCTGGAAGTTCAAAAGCCATATTACTGTGTCCTCTTAAAAAATATGTCCTTAGATGCGTTTTATCTAAGGGTAAGGTCAAGTAAAAAAATATGCTTTATTCGTGCGGTTTCAAGAAAAAACTATAATATTCAAACAACCAATAAAAATTCCTAAAAATCACCTACCTTTGAATTCGGTAGAGACGCAGTTTTTAAAAGTTCAAACATATAGTCAGCCACCGAGCTAAAACAAATTACTCTTAAGCTCGTATCCGAAGTTACCCAAAAAGCAGCCGCTATTTGAGCAAACCGGGTTCGGCGTATTTCACCTATTTCTAACTTAGCAATATTTACCGGCGCTAGTTTTGCAATAACCTCACGAACACCAGAGCCAGACACCTCGAACAAGGCCCTTGCATCGGAAACATTTACCAGCATGTGATGTTGACCTTTTAACTCCGTTTGTAAATTTTGGCTGAGATGAGATATATCAACATGGTCACATAAAATTAACAGCTCATCTGGCGACATCCAAGCAACAGTATTTTCAGCTAAAATTACTTTTCCCTCATTCGGTAATTTTGTCCCAACTGCATTAACAAAAGCACTTTTAAATTTGCTGGACCTTAGATCACCCCTAACGTTTAACATGCCCTTCGTCGTTTTCTCAGAAACTGTAACGTAACCAGAAAATGATCGCATGGCTCTGTCGTTCAAATGATCACACATTCTGCTTTTCTCCATTGGGATCATAAAATACGGGAGTAGTGATCTTTGCGCGAACAACTGTTCCATCAATTTTTGGAAAATCGAGAACTTCACCATTTCTTAGTGGCCCATTCAATACAAGACCCATTGCTATTCCTCGTTTTAAAGTCGGCGAAAAATAAGAAGAAGTTACTCGTCCTTGTGTGGATTTTTGACCATTTGGATTAAATCCATCAGCTGTTGCGTAAGCGCCGTCTGGCAAAACCGAACCATCTATGGTTTCCAAGCCAACCAACTTCCAACGATTTGCGCTAACCATAAATGAACGTTCTTGGGCTCTCTTTCCAAGAAAATCATCTTTCTTTTTTGAAATAGCCCAGTTTAAGTTAAGGTCTTGAGGAATGACCGTACCATCTGTTTCATCTCCAATCATTATGAAACCTTTTTCAGCTCTCATAACGTGTAGTGCTTCGGTGCCATAAGGCATGACCTGAAATTCTTCGCCAGCTTGCATTAATTCATTCCAAAATTCCATGCCCTGTCTTGCTGGTACTGCTATTTCAAACGAAAGCTCCCCCGAAAATGAAATTCGAAAAACTCTTGCATCATATTTTCCTAGTTTGCCTTCCTTCCATTCCATAAAACCTAATGCTTCTTTGCTAACATCAAAGCCACCAATTTTTTCCAAAAGCTTTCGAGAATTTGGTCCAACAACGCCAACCTGTGCATATTGTTCCGTTACATTTGCGACATACACCTTCCAATCCCACCATTCCGTTTGCAACCACTCTTCCATATGGCCGTGTATGCTATCAGCTCCACCCGTAGTCGTATGACAAAGCCAAGTTTGCTCATCAATTCTTGCAACAACGCCATCGTCTATTAGAAATCCGTTTTCGGAGCACATAAGTCCATAACGACACTTACCGACCTTAAGTGTGCTCATCATATTTGTGTAAAGCATATCAAGAAATTTTCCAGCATCAGGGCCAGTTACTAATAATTTTCCCAAGGTCGATGCATCAAGTAATCCCAAAGAAGAGCGCGTTTGATTTATTTCACGCTCCACAGCTTTTGCATGGGTTTCCCCAGCTTGAGGATAACAAAAAGGCCTTCGCCATTGCCCTACGGGCTCCATGTAAGCCTCATTGTTTTCATGCCAATGGTGCATTGGCGTTTTTCTTACAGGTTGAAATAATCCGTCGCGGGCAGAGCCACCAATAGAGCCCAGCGAAATTGGAGTATATGGAGGACGAAATGTAGTAGTTCCGACTTTTGGTATTTCCTTATCCAAACTCGAGGCTAATATGGCCAAACCATTTATATTCGACAATTTTCCTTGGTCAGTTGCCATTCCCAAAGTGGTATATCTTTTAGCGTGTTCAACGCTTTCGAAGCCCTCACGAGCAGCTAATTCTACATCATTAACTTTTACGTCATTTTGAAAATCTAACCATATTTTTGAACGTTTTTTGATATCTGCGTCCTGAGGTGCTATCCAAATAGCTTGGAGAGCATTTTCTCGCTCCTGCAATATCTCTTTGGAAATTTTCTTTTTAACTACCTTACCGCCTGCGGCCTGTGTCACGTTCAAGCAGCCCTCCCTCGCATCCTTAAGCACCTCTTGTATTAAAAGAAAGCCATTTGCTGAGCCCACTGCCGTTACAAAAGGCAAACCATCGTGAGAAGTCGGCTTAGCAGAGCTGTCAGGCCTGAATAGTGCTAATTTCTCATCCCATTTTACCTTTCCACCGCAGTGAGAGTATAAATGCACAACAGGCGACCACCCACCAGACATAGCAATGCTATCACATTCAATTTTTTCATTATCTTTATCAGAATTTTTGTGGTTACAAATCATTACAGCCACCACGCGCTTTTTACCAAAAACTTTTGATATAGCTTTCCCATTTTCCACTCTAATTCCGAGTGCTCTTGCGCGTTCTGCTAATTCACCCCCACCATTTACGCGAGCATCAATAATAACAGGGACTTCTATGCCAACTTGATTTAAAATGATTGCGGTTCGGTATGCATCATCATTATTAGTATAAACGGCAGTTTTGTTACCCGCTGCAATGCCAAAGTTTACGGCATAATCTCTCACAGCCGATGCTAGCATAATACCAGGAACATCATTACCTGGAAAAGATAGGGGCCTTTCTATAGCGCCCGTGGCAGTAACTATCTGTTTTGCACGTATTCGCCACAAACGGTGGCGCGGACCTTCATCAGTAGCAAGATGATCATTTAACCTCTCATAACCTAAAAGATAACCGTGGTCGTACACACCAGCCCCCATCATACGAGAACGCATAGTGACATTTTTAAATTTTCTTAATTTTGACAACAGCCGAGATACATATTCCGAACTTGTTTCGTCGTTGATACTGGGAAAATCTACAAGACAGCGCCCGCCCCATTGAGAGGTTTGTTCCATAATCAAAATTTTGAGGCCACTCTCTGCCGCTGCAAGTGCTGCATTCAGGCCAGAAATGCCACCGCCTACAATCACTAAGTCATAGAAAGCATAAAAATGTTCATACTTGCTATTATCTTTTTGCGAGGGAGCCCTCCCTAGGCCTGCTGATTTCCTAATAAACGGTTCATAAATATATTTCCAAAATGGACGAGGATGGATAAACATTTTATAGTAAAATCCCGCCGGCAAAAAGCGAGCCAGGTAATTATTTATCACTCCGATGTCAAAGTTTAATGAAGGCCAATGATTTTGTGAAGTTGCCTTTAGTCCATCAAATAGTTCAGTAGTAGTTGCCCGTTGATTTGGCTCAAATTTCTCTTTTTCTCCTAAATTTATTAATGCATTAGGTTCCTCTGAACCAGAAGAAACTATGCCTCTGGGTCTGTGGTACTTAAAAGATCTACCAACTAGAACTTGATCGTTCGATAATAATGCTGAAGCTAGGGTGTCACCATCATAA
>QOQI01000024.1 GCA_003332035.1 Paracoccaceae bacterium | reverse complement strand
CAGCATCCAAATCATTAAAATTTAAAAAAAGCAGCAAATAGAATAGCTAGTGTTCTATGGTTTTTTTGCTCGGATATGATGTGGACAATGTTCTCCACTTATTAAAACACCAACTAGCTTTGTCCATATTTCAACTTGGTGATCAATAAACTCTTTCCCATGGCGTTCGGATAAATCTTTTCTATATGGACCCTTTAGCCACTCTAATTCATTTGCAGCGATCTTAGAATACCACGGGTTTCTATTCACGAGCTCTATCTCAACAAATCCTGCTGCTACTAATGCTTTCTGGTATTCGCCTGGCGAAGCCATAGCGAAGTCAAGACCTTCAGCTTTTATGTATTCAGACATTTCAGGCGATGGCTTTCCATCATGACTTATTAACCAGTCTGATCCTACAAACTGACCACCCGGTTTCAAAACTCTAAAAACATCCAAGGCTAAAGCAGACTTATCTGGAATGTGGATAATTGAGTCCTTAGAAAATACAACTTGAAAAGAACCGTCTTCAAAAGGCAATTGCCCCGGAGAAACAAGTTCAATACTAATTTTTTCTGATAAACCTGCTGCTAAAACATGGTCTCGAGCAGCGTCACAAACAGGTGGCTCAACATCAATTCCCACTACCTGCTTTGCCAAATAATTCTTTGCAAGTAGAACTGCACAAGCCCCGGATCCCGAACCAATATCCAAAACTCGTCGATCTTTGATTTTTATGCCTTCAAGCACTTTCTTAACTTCTTCGGCACCTCCAGGCGATAAAAACCCATCTCCCCATAGCTCTTCTAAAAAAGAGATCATTTGAGAGTGATACAATATTTCATCAGACATTTTTACTAGTGGCTCTCTTTAAGCACTTGAGTTTATACTTCCTAGCTCAATCTCACAGTGAGTTTTCAAATTCTTTTGGACTGACTTAGGTACTTAAATACCAGAAATGCAAGTAAACCACCAATAATTTGCGCCATAATAAATGGGATAGTATCGCCATATTGGATACCCGAGAAAGTATTAGTCAATGTTCTTGCAATAGTAACAGCCGGATTGGCAAAACTAGTTGAAGAAGTAAACCAGTAGGCGGCCGTAATATAAAATGCGACCAAAGCAGCGACGGAACCTGTTTTTTGTTTCGACCCAAGTAAAATAGTTAGCAGTAACCCAAAAGTAGCTATGACTTCTGAAAAATATTGAGAAGATCCTGTGCGAACGTTTGTCGAAAACTGAAGAATTGATATCTCAAACATATAGTGTGCTAGAAAAGTGCCTAGTATTCCCCCAGTTATTTGAACAGAGATATATGCCAAAAACTCAAAAAAACTGAGCTTTCTCATAGCAAACATAATTAAACTAACAACTGGATTAAAGTGAGCGCCAGATATCGCATTAAATATTGTAATCAAAACATATAAAATAGCACCTGTGGCAACGGCATTAGCCAAAAGCGCCAAAGCCTGATTTCCCATTGAAAGGTTTTCGGCCATGATCCCAGAACCAACTACCGTAGCAACAAGAAAAAGCGTGCCTAAAAATTCAGAAACAAAAGCTCTCATAATGTTTAAATACTAGAACAATAAAAAGAGGCAAACCCTGTTTAGAGTATTTTTATTGAAAATTCATAATTTGGCTATTGCGGCTTAAGACGCCAGGCAGTGATCATTAAAACTAAAGAAAAAGCGGGCAATAACAGCGCCACAAATATTACCAGATCATAGCTACCCAACTGCCAAAATAATGATCCAAATAAGGGAGCTAAAGCAGATCCTAAAACAAACCCAACGGCTAACAGCCCAGAGATAATTCCGAAGTCATTGCGCCCGAGAAGACCTGAGATCACCGTAGGGCGAATAATACTCAAAACGCCGTAGCTGGCTCCTTGAAAAACAACAAAAGCTATTATTAAACCAAGTGAAAGGTTTCCTAAATAGATTGACCAACCAGCAATGAACATAGAAATAAAAGACACACAACAGATTGATAAAATGGAAACTTTTTTCTCCGATGCAAGCATCATCAAACGACCTATAACTTGCATCGGCCCAATGCAGGAGGCTGCTAGGACAGCCGTTTTAGCATCAAGGCCCCTATCATAAAAAATTGGCAGAAGATGACTTATTATCATCCCGTGATTGAATGACATGAATGCAAAAGTGCCTCCAATAAGCCAAAAAATTGGTTTTTTAATTACTGATAGAGCATCTTTTAAATTTCTAGAAGACTGTTTAACAAACCCCTTGGAAAATTTGTTCAACATTTTTGTTGCGCTCCAGACTAAGGGCAAATTTACGATCAAAAGTACTAAAGAAAAAACTAGTATTGCCGATCTCCAACCAAAAAACTGAGTCAAAAAATGAGCGCTCGAAAAAGAAATTGTGCCCCCAAAACCAGCAGCCAGCGTTACAAAAGTTATCGCTCGCCTTGCATTATTCGCCATAGTGGTCGTTAAAAAAGCAAAGCATGCTTCATAAAGAGAACAAGACATCGCTATACCCATGAAAAACCATAGAAGATAAAAATGCCAAATCTCAGTTGCTTTAGACAGTAAGAAGAGACAGGAGAACGCCAAAACGGTGCCTAAGGAAAATACTAAGTTTCCAGAACCTTTGTCGATAAATCTTCCCACAAAAGGAGCGAAAATTGCGGCTACAATAAGTGATAACGTATATGCTCCGGTCAGTGAGGTTTTAGAAAAACCTAATTGGGTTTCCCAAATCGGTAAAAAGGCTGGGAACGAATAAAAGCATGTCGCCCAAGCAAGTGTTTGGGAAATTGCAAAAGGCAATACGTACATTGTAAATCGAATACCAGAGATTTCTGGACTATCTTGAATTTGCTCGTTCATAAAATGTCTATTGTTAAAACTTCCAAAACCAAACTGACTGAAAAGAGTGGAAGTTTCAAACATAAGTGCCAGTTTTAAAAAAACTGTTGCAGATAAATTTGATAGAACTTAGCTATTAAAGATAAATTTTGACTGGTGAATTTGCTACAAGTTTTTGAGGTGGAGAATAACTATGGATGAACACGTAGATTTTACCGCAATGAAAGACGGAACTCGTGAAGAATACGAGTTACTAGCTCGGTTAGAGAAACCTTATCTTGCTTTGACTTCTGACAGGGTAATTGAAGAATTACGCAGAGCAGGCGAAGCTACACTAGAGGGTTACAAAATCACTCGCTTGCAGCATGGTTTGCAATCTGGAACTCGCGCTCTCCGCGATGGCGCAGATTTAGATTGGGTTGTCGGCGCACTGCTACATGATATTGGTGATGGGTTGGCCCCACAAAATCACGATAAGATGTCTGCTGAAGTTATAAGACCATTTGTCAGGTGGGATGTTGCCTGGACTATCGAGCACCATGGCATCTTCCAAATGCTTTATTATGGCCATCATTACGGTTGGGATAGAAATGCCCGAGAGCAATTCAAACATCACCCTGTTTTTGATACTTGCGCAGAATTTTGCGAACGATGGGATCAATCCAGCTTTAATCCAGATTACCCAATGGAACCATTAGATACATTTGAACCGATGGTTAGAGAAGTTTTTGGGCGAAAAGCTTACTCGCCAGAAATAATCAGGGAAGGTTTTGTTTCATCCCTAACTGGAAATAACTAGGCTTCTAATCTTTTTTATTTTCTTTATTACCAATTAGTTGGACGATAATAAGCAGACCCGACGATATAACTATCAATATTGTTGATATCGCAGCGATTGTTGGATCAATTTGATCTCTAAGTGCCAGAAACATACTCCTTGTAATCGTAGAGTTATCTCCACCAGCTACAAAAAGCGAAATAATTATTTCATCAAAAGACGTCAAAAATGCAATCAACGAGGCAGAGATGATAGAAAACTTAATCTGCGGTAACGTGATTTCCCGAAATGCTCGAAAACGAGTTGCTCCCAGAGAGCGGGCCACTTTTTCTTGGTTCATGTCATAGTTTTTTAGAGCACTAAATACAATAATCAGAACAAGAGGCATTGCCACCAGTGAATGACCCAATACGAGCCCAAGGATACTCCCAACTAATTTAAACTGAACAAAGAAGTAAAACAGACCAATGGCTACGAGTATGACCGGAACCATCATCGGCGAAATAAATATTGGAAAGAGAATCTTACCAAGTCTGGAATTGCTATTTACCAAACCGTAGGCTGCCATTGTCCCAATGGGTGTTGCAACAAATATTGTCAGTATTGCAACCTTTACTGAAGTCCAAGTGGCTTGCATCCAATCATTGAAACCATTTTCAACTTTCCAAGCAAAAAAGTAATTCTCGTACCACCTGAGCGACCATTCTCTCGGCGGAAATTCAAGATATTGGCTGGCCGAAAATGACATCGGGATTACAACCAGTGAAGGCACTATCAACAAGAACAATATTAAATAAGAGAGGATATAAAGCCATAACCTATTTTTAAGTCTAATTTGTGTTTCTGAGACATTTTTATTTAGAAAGCTCATAAACTCTACCTATTTCCAAGTTGATCCATGGAAACCAACTTTGATGCAATAAAAAGAATTATCCCCGTTACGACAAGCAATACAACACCTAGTGCACTTGCTGCTCCCCAACTGAAATAAAGCTCAATATTGCTAGATATTTTCATAGCAGCCATTATGACTTTTCCACCACCAAGGATTGCAGGCGTTACATAAAACCCAAGACAGAGGACAAAGACAATTAGGAGCCCAGCAAGTAAGCCAGGTAAAGAAAGGGGAAAAAATACTGTCCAAAAGGCTCTGGTTGGTGTCGCACCCAAACTTGAAGCCGCCTTCAAAGTATCTTTATCTATGGCGCGCATATTTGCATACAAAGGCAAAATTAAGAACGGGAGCATAATGTGCACCATTCCAATCAGAGTGCCAGTTGTATTATGAACAAGCTTAATTGGCTCTGAAATAATTCCCATTTCGATAGCCATATTATTTAGGAGGCCTTTTTTCTGCAACAGCACCAACCACGCATAAGTACGTACCAAAAGACTTGTCCAGAATGGAATTAGTACACCGATCATACATATGTTGGCCCATTTTCGAGAAAGCTGTGACATAAAATATGCAAGGGGATAGCCAATCGCCGCACAGATTATTGTTGTGAGTATGCTGATTTTAAAAGTTGTTAAAAAAATACGTATGTAAGCTTTGCTTTTAATCATACGTTCGTAGTTTTCAAATGAAAAACTACCATCTCGACCAATAAATGAGAGATAAAACAACCAACCAACTGGGACTACTATCAAGGCTGTTACCATAAGTAGATATGGCAATGTTAAACCAAAAAATGTTAACCTCTCGTTTGCTGCAACCTGCTGCAAACCCCTTTCATTTGGTTTTTCCATATCAGCGATTGTCATTTTTAGCTTACCACATAGCTATCGGCCACCTTAAGGCCGATGATCACATTTTGCCCAACTTCTGGGAGAGCTTTTTGTGTAACACTCTCGTTTGGTACACGAACACGAACTTCGTAGCCATCATCATTACTAGAGGTGATTTTGATAACTAAGAGCTGACTTTCACCTTGAAAAATAGAATCAATTAGCTTGCCAGAAAAATAATTTGCACCTTTAACCTTCTTGTCCGCTAAAAATGCTTTTTCTGGTCTGACAACTAGGAGAAATTCACCACTTTTTTCGGCACCCTCGGCAAGAGCAATCTCTTCACCATTCAGGCTCGCCTTTCCGTTCCTAACGGTCACAGGAAGAAGGCTGGATTCTCCTATAAAATCGGCGATAAAGTGATTATTAGGGTGTTCATAGATTTCATTGGGCGTTCCAAGTTGCATTAGCTCGCCGTCATTTATGACAGTTATCCTATCAGACATAGTCAGAGCTTCTTTCTGATCGTGTGTCACATAAACTGTCGTCATATTCAGGGTATCATGCAGTTGCCTTAATTCTATCTGCATTTCTTCACGCAGTTTTTTATCAAGAGCTGAAAGTGGCTCATCCATCAACAAGATTTTGGGCTTAAATACGATAGCACGGGCAAGCGCCACGCGCTGCCGCTGACCTCCAGAAAGCTCAGTTATTCCCCTGTGTCCCAAGCCTTCTAATTTAACAGTACTAAGCGCTTCCTCGACACTACGCTTTATTTCAGCAGCATTAACCCCTCGCAATTTTTGAGGATAACCAACATTTTGTTCTACTGTCATATGCGGAAATAGCGCGTAGTTTTGAAAAACCATGCCAATACCACGAAGATGCGGGGGTTTTAAAATAACCTCTTCATCTCCAAACTTAACGCTTCCGTAATCTGGGTTTGTAAAACCTGCCAAAACCATCAAAAGTGTCGTCTTACCTGAGCCTGAAGGCCCTAAAAGGGTCATGAATTCACCTGATTTGATTTCAAGACTGACATCTTTCAATGCATAAAATTGATCATATTTTTTTGTGACGTCACTTATGGAGATATTAAGAGAAGTTTCATTCATAGATTTATAGTCGCCATATAAAGCCGCCCGAAGGATTAAAACCTTCGAGCGAGCAAGTTCAAATTAAGTGAATGAATTATTCAGTCATCATTTCTGTGTACATCTCAGCAGCTATTGTTCGCCACTTTGAATACCATTCAGTACTTAAGGTAAGCTGATGCTTTGCATTGTCAGGATGGCTCGGCATCATACGTGCCCTTTCATCCGTCATTAGGCCAAGCTCATAAACTTTTCCATTTGTTGGACCATATGTGATGTACTTGGCAAATTCTGCCATATACTCTGGCTTCATCATTTCAGCAATATACTTCATGGCAAGATCTTTGTTTTTGGCTCCTTTTGGAATTCCATAACCTTCCCAATCCATAATACCTGATTGCCAGTCATATGCTACTTTTGCTCCGTCTTCTTTGGCAACGTCAAAACGACCATTCCAACCAGTAGTCATGTCAACTTCGCCATCCTTCATTAGCTGAGCATGCTGAGCTCCAGAAGACCACCAAACAGCAATGTGAGGTTTGATTGTTCTAATCTTATTTAGTGCTCTTTCTATTCCCTCTTCACTGTCTAGGACTGTATATACTTGATCCATGGGAACACCGTCAGCTAAAAGAGCTGTTTCAAGCTGAGCATCAACCTTGCCTCTCATGGCGCGAGTACCAGGGAACTTTTCAACATCATAGAAATCTGCCCAAGTTTTAGGACCATTTCCTTCCCCGTAAGTATCCGTATTATATGCCGCAACCACTGAGAAAATATCAGCACCTGCACAGTAGTCACTATACATTCCAGGCAAGTGATCGCTTACGTCAATTACTGAGTAATCTAGTTTTTCTAAAACGCCTTCCGCAGCGCCTGAAGCACAACTACCAGCTCCACTTGAAAAAATATCAAACTTGTCAGCACCAGATTTAACCATAAGCTTCACATCAGAAATACCACCGTAGGTATCTTCTTTTACGGTAATGCCCATCGCCTTAGCCGCTGGCTGAAAAATTCCTAGTGATTGGCCTTTTTGATATGCGCCGCCCCAAGAAACGATTCTTAATGTATCTTCTGCATAACTAGCTGTGGCAGATAATAAAAAGCCCGTTGCGGTTAAGCAACCAATGGCTGATTTTAAAATATTTATTTTCATAATAATCCTCCCAAATATTTTATTTGTACTGCAGAGTGCACTGAGTCGCCTTGTATACGCAACAGAAGATTTAAGAAGGTGTTTTTACCTAGCGTTAACGATTTGTCTTTTATCACGCCAGCGATACCAAGAAACAACCGGAGGTAGAAACCAGGGGTTACCAGTATACAAAGGTTTGGTCGGAAACGGCAGGTCATCAAACGCTGTTTCACCTTGAGATAAACCCAAAACTTTTTGGCCTAATCTCATACCTAAATAACTTGCCATCGAGACACCCGAGCCACAGTAACCCATAGAGTAATAGATTCCATCGTGACATCCCGTATGAGCAAGCTCGTCAAAAGTATAGGCGACGGTCCCAAACCAAGAGTGAGTAACTTTAATATCGCTTAATTCTGGAAAAACCCGCACGAGGTCATTGTGTAGTTTTGGACCACTTGTTGCCGTATTAGTCTCCTTAGCTGAAACGCGGCCACCGAATAAAATTCGCTTACGATCTGGGGAGGGACGGTAGTAATAAACGACTTTACAGGTGTCAGTTATATTCCTGTTTGTAGGAAATAATTTATCCATCAAGCTTTTTTCTATTGGCTCAGTGGCAATAATATAGCTGCCAATCGGGATTACTCTTCTGCGGAGCCAAGGAGTTATAGAAGTAGTATAGCCATTCGTGGCAACGACAAGATCTTGGCAAACCACATCACCTTTTGAAGTTCGAACTTCAAAACCTTTTTCCAGCTTATTTACAGCCGTAGCTTCACAATAACTAACAACAGTAGCACCGGCTTCGGTAACGCGCGATAAAAGCCCATGATGATATTTTGCTGGGTGTACTGAAGCGTGCCTAGGGAAAACAACGCCTCCATAATACATATCTGTTCCCAGCTCTGTATGTTGCTCCGATTTAGGCACAATTTCGGTTGGAATGTTTTCGAACTTGGTTAGTTTTTCAGCGTCTCTCGCCAGGCCATCATACTGATCTTTAGAATGAGCAGCATGAAATCGGCCAGCCCTTAGAAAATTACAATCAAGGTTTTCCTTATTAACTAGTTCCTCGATCCAGTTTAATGCGTTCACGCCTTCTTGTCTCATTGCACTTGCTCTAGAAGCTCCAACTTTTTGAGTTAGTTTTTCAAGCGACGGCTTAACGTGAGTGCTTATTTGACCCCCATTTCGTGTGCTACACCCATATCCTGGGTATCCACTTTCAATGACCATCACATCGCGACCACCCCTGGCGATTTCTAGTGCAGCATTCAAGCCCGTGTAGCCAGACCCTATAATTAAAACATCTACTTTCCGTTTGAGATCGCTAGAAACGCCTGAGACCTGAGGCATATCATCAAGCCAATATGATGTATCTTTCCAGTCTGCTGCCCACATTTTTGTGTTCCCTAAGTTTTAATTTTTCAATTGTTTAAACAATTTTATGATTACCCAAATTAGACTGTAACTTGCTTTATTAAAATTTCAAAAGTTTATATTTTATTCAAATTTGCTGACCTGATAATCTGACTTAGAAAGCCATTCATCATTAATTTCAAATCCCCATCCAGGGTCACTTTTTACGGAAACACACCCGTCCTCAATATCAAACAAACTGTTTTTAAATAAGTCTTGTTGCCACGGATAATAGTCAGCACCCTCAATTGAAAACTCTAAATATTTCCCTGCATTTGGTATTGCTTTTAATAAGTGCATTGTAAAAAGCGTAACTAGGGATAGGTTTGCGCAATGCGGTGTTACTGGAAGTCCGGCACTTTTTGCGAGCTCAACAATTCTCATTGTTCGAGATATGCCACCGAGATATAAAATATCTGGCTGAACAATATCGACAGCTCGCATATCGATCATTCTTTTCCAAGTCGGGATATCGCAATCCTGCTCCCCACCCGTGACATCAATACCAAGGGTATCAGTAACAATTTTAGTTTGTTCAAGCTCCCAATAAGGACATGGTTCTTCAAAATGACAAAACCCATGATCTTCAAGTATTCGTCCAACTTCAATTGCTCTATCCGGCGAATAACAGCTGTTTGCATCGATTAGGAGAGAAGCGTCTTGGCCGAGGTATTTGCGCATGGTTGGAATAATTTCTTCGGTTCTGCCTGGCCACTCATCTTCGTTGCGACCAACCTCAGCTCCAGCCCTTACTTTAAAAGCGTCATACCCAAATTCACCCTGAAGCCTCACAAGGCGCTCTGCCTCTTCCTTCGGTGTAATATCGCGTTTCATTGAAGAGGCATATGCTCTTAATTTACCAGGTTCTCCGCCTAAAAGCTCAACAACAGGTTTTTGACTTTGTTTACCCCTTAGATCCCAAATAGCCGTATCAAAACCACCTATTGCCCTTCTCAAATAAGACCCCGGAAATTTATGTTCGCGTTCGGTAACTAAATCGAGCAAGTCATCCAAGTCAGAAATTTGAGCGCCCAAAATCCATGGCGCTACCTGTCGATGCAAAACCTGACATGTAATATCTGAGTGATAAGTAGAGACCTGCCCCCAGCCCTCAAGACCTGTCTCATCAGTAATGCGCACAAATCCAACAAATTCGTTACAAAAAGTTTCTATCGAAGTAATTCTTAGCATTTCTGCACTCCTATAACTTTCGATCCGCTAATATAGTATCAGCGGCTTTCTCTCCCACCATTATGGCGGGAGCGTTAGTGTTGCCGGTCGTGATTCTTGGAAAAATTGAAGCATCCACAATTCGAAGGCCTTTAATTCCATGGACATTAAGACCTTGATCTACCACCGAAGAAGAAACATCCATTCCCATTCGGCAAGTACCACACTGATGAAAAACCGTTCCACCTTCATCCCTTGCAAAATTCATAAAACTTTCGTCGTCTTTGAAATCCGGTCCAGGAGAAATTTCTTCCTCGACGATATTTTTCATTGCCTTTGTTTGTAAAAATTTTCGCATCAAATGCATTCCAGATATCATAACTTTTTTATCTTCTTTAGTAGATAAATAATTTCCTACAAATTTCGGGCTTTTACGAGGATCTGAAGATTCAAGTGATATCCAACCTTCACTGGTAGGTTTGGTCGGGTTGAAGCCTAGCCTGACTGCAGGGTAAGGGTCTGGGCTCATTAACGGACGTTTACCTTGTGGCGCTGTCGAGTAACTCAAAGGCGAAAAGTACAGTTGCAAATCAGGTGACCCCAAGGAGGGTTCAGACTTCACAAACCCCCCCGCCTGGTTAAGGCTCATTGCAAGAGGGCCAGACCTTAAAAAAAGGTATTCTAAGCCCACCATAAGTTTTCCCAAAACAGGACGAAGTTTTTGATTAAGAGAGGGACGGTTAACTGCCAGAGTGAAGTCTACTCCAATATGATCTTGTAGATGACGGCCCACGTGGGGCATGTCCTGCAATACGGATATACCATGCGACTTTAATTCATTAGCAGGGCCCAAACCGGAAAGGTATAAAAGCTGTGGAGAATTAAGAGCGCCAGCACTCAAAATAACTTCTCCACGTGTAAGTACTTTCGTCTCTTTATTTCCCTTGAAAAAGGATACCCCTACTACTCGCTTACCTTCAAAAATTAAATTTGTTACAAGAGCATTTGATATCACTTTTAAATTTTTACTGCGTTTTTTTTTCGCTATGTAAGCACTAGCAGAAGAGACCCGTAATCCATTAAAGGTCGTTGTTTGATAAACAGCGACACCCTCCATATGATTGCCGTTATAATCTCTATTATAGGGAAAGCCTAATTCCTGACCTGCTTCTAAATAGTTGGCTGTTAAGGGATGAACATCGTTTTCAACATTTGTAACACCAACTGGACCAGACTTGCCTCTAACCGGAGAATCCTCGCCTTTCCAAGATTCTATTTTTTTGAAATAGGGTTCTACATTGCTCCAATTCCAACTGGGGGCAACATCTGCCCATTCTTCATAATCGTTTGGATGTCCTCGAACATAAACCATTGCATTAATAGCACTAGAGCCACCCAACACTTTTCCTCTGGGCCAATACATTCTGCGCCCCTTTAACTCGGGTTCAGGTTCAGTTTCATATTTCCAATTAAACTTTTGATCGTAAAATAAAGAACCATAGCCTAAGGGGACTTTTATTTTCAAAGATCCATCCGAGGGACCAGCTTCGAGCAAAAGAACTTTTAGAGATGGATCGGCTGCCAGTCGGCCAGCCAGAGTAGCGCCCGATGATCCACCACCAACAATGATATAATCAAAATCGCCCAATGTTTCCTCTGTATAAGTTCAGTGCTTTTAGTGGATACCACCTTAATCTCACCAAAATATCAATTCATATATCAGTCATTCGATGGATAGCGCTGACTAGATTCCAAAATATTAAGGTCCATGTGATTACGCATATATCGCTCTGATGCCTGCTTTAAAGGTTGGAAATCCCAAGGATAGTACCCACCCTTACGCAAGGCTTCATAAACGACTTTACGTTTAGCTTGGCTTTCTCGCACATCTCGATCAAAGCGATCTAAATTCCAAGTCGACCCAATAGTGTCACGGAAGGATTGAATTGTTGATTTATAATCAGTGTTTTCAATTAAATTATCTAACTCATTTGGATCTTTATCCAAGTCAAATAGTTGTTCTGGATCTAGTGAACAGAAAATATACTTCCATTGATCCTTTCGAACACAGACCATTGGCGCGTGACTTGCTTCCGCCGCATACTCCATTAGCACCGGGTTCTGTCTTTTTTCTCCTCGCATAATGCCAAACAAACTCTCTCCCGTAATCCAGGGTGTGACTTCAGACATAGTAACCCCTGCCAATTCACAAATGGTTGGGCAGAGATCAATTGTTGAAACTGGGCTATTTATGACTTGGCTGCTTATTGAAGAAGCTGAGATCATCAACGGTACTCGAGCCGAACCTTCAAAAAAAGACATTTTAAACCACAGTCCACGCTCACCCAACATATCACCGTGATCAGACACAAAAATTATAATTGCTTCTTGGTCAGTTTCTTCCAGCGTTTTCAATAATTCACCAATTTGGTCATCCAAATATGAAATATTTGCAAAATAGGCACGTCTTGATCGCTCAATCATCACATCATCTATTTCGTAAGATCGCCAATCATTAGCATCGAAGATACGTTTAGAATGAGCGTCGTGGTTTTCGTAAGAAATTTTGCTCACTTCTGGTAAGAGATGCGAACAGTTTTCATAGAGATCCCAATATTTTTTTCTTGCAACATAAGGATCGTGTGGATGCGTAAAACTGACCGTCAAACACCACGGCCGCGGATCATGACCGCGCGCCAAATCATAAATTTTGCTCTTAGCATTAAAAGCAACCTCATCATCGTACTCTAGTTGATTTGAAATCTCACCAATACCAGCGCCAGTAACCGATCCCAGATTATGGTACCACCACTCAATACGTTCATCTGGCTTGCTATAATCAGGCGTCCAACCAAAATCCGCAGGATAAATATCTGTTGTTAATCTTTCTTCAAACCCATGCAACTGATCAGGGCCAACAAAATGCATCTTTCCCGACAAACATGTTTGATATCCTGCTCGACGTAGATGGTGTGCATAAGTAGGAATTGTGGATGAAAATTCTGCAGCATTATCATAGACGCCATTTTGTGAGGGAAGTTGGCCGGACATAAAAGAAGCACGCCCAGGTGCGCACAATGGACTTGCTGTATAGGCATTTTTAAATCTGACTGAATTAGAAGCTAAACGCTTCAAGTTTGGTGTATGCAGCCAGTCCGCCGGCCCATCAGGAAAGAATGTACCATTTAATTGGTCAACCATGATTATTAAAAAATTGGGCTTTGAAGTCATATCAATACCTAAGGTGTGGTGATAGGCGGCGGCTTTCTTCGAGCTCCGGAAATTGCGTTTCCAGCAATTGCTAATAATAAAACCAGACCACCTAAAAGTGTATTCAATGTAGCAACTTCATTAAGAAAAAAATAGACCCAAAGAGGTCCAAGAAGAACCTCCGCCAGAGATAATAATGTTAATTCTGCAGCGGGTAGGGTTTTAGAGCCAAGGGTATATAAAACTAAACCTGCACCAACTTGGAAAACACCCATTCCCATAGAAATACTGGTATCGTTAACTGAAATTTTAAACGATAGGCCACTGAATAGGCAAATACTTGAAGTTATGACAATTGCAAAAATGCCAGATAAAAATACGGCCGGAAGCATATCTCCTGACCGACCCCAACGAAGTGCAACTGTAAAAACTGCAAACCCAAATGCCGACCCTAAAGCTGCCAAATTTCCCAAAAGTGCAGTCCCCCCTTGGGACTTATCTTGAACCATTATACCAATACCCATGATGGCAAATAATATGGCAACCCAAGTTGCTTTACGTACTCTTTCACGCAAAAATATCCAGCCAAGTATTGCCGCCATGAAAGGCGCAGAAGCAAATAAAAGCATAGCATTAGCTACTGAGGTGGATTGTATCCCATAGATTCCTCCCGAGTAGGCCCCAACTAAAGCTAAACCTGCAATGCAACCTGTAAGGCCAGCTGCTTTCACTACTTGGAGGAGATTTCTACGCGATCTAAGGTAGATGACTATTGCAAGAAAAAGACTTAGACTGATCGATCTATATAAGAGAATTTGCCAAACTGTAGCTTCATCAATCAGTCTGATGCCAAGTCCGACGGTGGACCACAAAACACCTGCCATAAATACAAAAATTAAGCCTTTACGTGCCTCAATTGCATTACCTAGATCATTTGTTTCACTCATTTAAAATCCACATAAATAATTCTTGGCAGAGTAACATAAATAAAATTAACAGACGTCTAATTCGCGACATTAAGAAAAGTCGTTTTCATTAGACAAACTAGAGCTTAAAAAAAGATGACCTTCCAAAAGGTTGTTCAGTAACACAAAACTAGATACTTTGAATTCTAAGTAAGAAGTTCTAATCATGGAGTGTTTTTTGATGTCAAAAACCTTCCCTAGGAATATGAAAAATTTACCGCCAACCGCGGTAAGTGCGCAGGGATGTTATATCTATGATAAGTCAGGCAAACCCTACTTAGATGGTTCCGGTGGAGCAGCC
This sequence comes from Paracoccaceae bacterium, assembly GCA_003332035.1. Taxonomy (GTDB): domain Bacteria; phylum Pseudomonadota; class Alphaproteobacteria; order Rhodobacterales; family Rhodobacteraceae; genus Salinivivens. The sequence goes on along the minus strand of QOQI01000024.1, from coordinate 3,574 downwards.
GTTTCATGTCTGGGCCACGCAGATCCAGACATTATAGCCGCAATTAAAGCACAAGCTGATCAATTATCTTTTGCGCATACAGGTTTTTTTACTTCTGAGCCTGCGGAAGAACTTTCAGAATTACTGATTAAACATGCACCCGGTGAATTGGATCGTGTCTATCTTGTTTCCGGTGGATCTGAGTCAACTGAGGCTGCGATAAAACTTGCACGACAGTTTCATATAGAAAATGGACAGCCTGAAAGAAAGCATCTGATAGCTCGGAAACAAAGCTATCATGGAAACACTCTTGGATCGCTTGCTGCCGGTGGCAATGAGTGGCGGCGAAAACAGTTTTCACCTTTGTTAATAAATGTGAGCCACATATCACCCTGTTATGAGTATATCCTTAGAGAAGAAACAGAAACAGCATATGAATATGGACAGCGAATGGCTCAAGAGCTTGAGGATGAAATTCTTCGTCTTGGTCCTGAGACTGTAATGGCATTCATGGCTGAACCTGTTGTCGGAGCAACTCTCGGAGCAGTTCCAGCTGTAGACGGGTACTTTCAAAAAATCCGAAAAATTTGTAATCAATATGGAGTATTGTTAGTCTTGGATGAGGTCATGTGCGGCATGGGTAGAACAGGATATTTATATGCCTGTGATGCTGAGCAGGTTAGCCCAGATATACTTTGTATAGCCAAGGGATTAGGTGCAGGCTACCAACCTATTGGCGCAATGCTTTGTACTTCTGAAATTTATCAATGCATAGAAACTGGAAGTGGCCTGTTTCAGCATGGGCATACTTATCTTGGTCATCCAGTTGCAGCAGCTGCGGCCCGTTCAGTTGTGAAAAAACTTGTAGAAAATGATTTAATAGACCGGGCGGCTGAGAAGGGTAAAAAGCTTTCAGAGCTACTAGAAAGTAAATTTTCACAACATCCAAACGTTGGTGATATCCGTGGCCGTGGCTTATTCCAGGGACTTGAGTTTGTAGAAGACCGAGAAGCAAAACAGCCGTTTGATTCAGGTCATAAATTTGCAGCTCGGTTAAAGGCAAATGCGTTTGAAGCTGGTTTAATCTGCTATCCGATGTCTGGAACAAGAGACGGAAAAAACGGGGACCACGTCCTTCTTGCTCCGCCATTTATTATTGAAGATAGTCAGTTAGACGAGCTTGTTGAAAAATTGGATACCGCGATAACAGAAACTTTAGGACAGCCTGCATGAAAAAAGTTATTTTTGAAAAAGATGGACGCATAGGCCGGATCACTCTCAATCGCCCTGAAAAATTGAATGCTATTGACGATGATGTTCCAGGCCAACTGCAAGATGCTGTCCATGAAGCAGAGAACGACACCGACATTCACGTGATTATACTTTCAGGTAAAGGAAAGGGTTTCTGCGGGGGCTATGACCTTGGGGCCTACGCTGAGAACCAAGAACAAAATAATGTCTATCAGGGCGAAAAATGGGATCCGCTCATTGATTATAAATTTATGTGGGATAATACACAAAAATTCATGTCACTCTGGAGGTGCCCAAAACCAGTAATTTGTAAAATCCATGGCTTTGCACTCGGCGGTGGTTCTGATCTAGCCCTTTGCAGCGATATGATATTCATGGAAGAAACTGCCAAGATTGGCTATATGTCCACGCGTGTTTGGGGCTGTCCATCTACTGCAATGTGGGTTTATCGTATAGGAGCAGAACGAGCTAAAAGGGTGCTTTTTACTGGTGATCAAATTTCCGGGGTCGAAGCTGCTTCTATGGGGCTTGTTTTAAAGTCTTTACCAGAACAAAAGCTCAATGACGAAGTTGAAGCTATGGCAGCGCGCCTTACCACCGTGCCCCTAAATCAACTCGCAATGCAAAAGATGGTGATTAACCAGGCAGTAGAAGCGACTGGCCTCTCTGGAACCCAACAGTTGGCAACCCTTCTAGATGGCATTTCCCGCCATACACCAGAAGGGCATAACTTCAAAAAACGCGTAGAGGAAAAAGGCTGGAAGCAGGCGGTTAAAGAGCGCGATGATGGCACTTTTGACTGGACCAAAAACGAGCCTTTCAGCAAATGAATTTACTGGATTTTTTCCAGGTCATTGATAATCTAAATACACAATTCAAAGGAGGGTCAAATGTCCAAAAAATTAAGTATTATACGTTTTAAACCAAAGCCAGAGCATTACGATGATTTTCTAAAGGACGTCATCGAAAACGGGAAAGAGAGAGACCCAGGCACTCATTTTGTAATGAAGAAAGATGATGAGGTTATTGCTATTGTTATCCGTGATTCAGAAGGTTTTGAAGAAAACGCTCAGGACGGTGTAGTGAATTGGTTAGATGAGCGCAGACCAATGTTACAAGAATTTGATCCAGTAAATAGGCACACAATACCAATGACTGGTGACTTAATTGAGTGATGTAAAACGCAATTAACTCTTTTCAAAAATTTTGATCCACAGACAGTTTCTGCTGCTGTAATTTTTCTAATTTTTTGAGTGCTAACTCGGAGTTACCAGTTTGTCGTAAAGCTTTATTATATGCTCTGTGAACCGATTTTGGGCGCCACGGCAAAGCTGCGCCGTTTAGCCAATCTCGAAGTAGCTTTGGCAGCCTATCAAAATCCCTCATTGGATCAGATTGGCTGCGCCTTTTTCTTAGTTTAGTTTCACCTAGATTTCTAACCAAAATTCAAACGATATTTTTAATTACTGTAATTTTAAGCAATAATACCCAGCCGACTTAAAACAGGCAGCTGGGTAACTATTCTAAAGACAGCCAGCCAGAGCCTTAGCCATATTACGAATAAGGTCGCCATATAACTGCGGGCCTGGTTCTAAACCCAATCCAAGAGGATCAATGACACCGGTTTTAGCGTCTGTTCCTGATAGAACGGTTGCAACAAGGTTTGCATTATACTGTGGCTCGGAAAGGACACAGTTTATTCCCTCGTCTTTAACGCGGCCTTGGATTTCAGCTATACGAGCTGCACTCGGATCTGTCGCATCACCTAGCGATATTGCACCAGCTGCAGGAAAATTAAAACTGGTCTCAAAATACTGATAAGCATCATGAAAAACAACAAAGTTTCGTCCTCTTACGGGCTCTAGAATACTGTTCACCTCTACCACCAAATCATTAATCTCTTCTCGAGCTGCTGCCGCATTGGCAAAATAAACACCAGCATTGTCTGGATCAGCAGCAGATAGCTTTCCGGCAACTAAATTTAACCATGTCTGAGCATTTTCAATTGACAACCAAGCGTGGGGATCATGTTCACCATGTGCGTGGTCATCATGATCATCATGATCATCGTGGTCGTCGTGTTCCTGATCATGATCATCGTGGTTATCATGATCCTTGTCATGGTCATCGTGATCATCGTGGTCGTCGTGGTCGTCGTGTTCCTTATCGTGATCATCGTGGTCATCATGATCGTCATGATCACCGTGGTCGTCATGATCGCCGTGGTCGTGCTCTTCAAAGAGTGCGCCCTCCCGGAACTCTAAAAGTTTTGTTTCACTCTCTTTTAGAAGAGTTATGACTTCAGCATTCTTTGATAGTGTCTCAATCGAGTTTTCCATCCATG
>QOQI01000023.1 GCA_003332035.1 Paracoccaceae bacterium | reverse complement strand
ACCTTGCTGACATTAACAGCAATTTGGGCCTTAATTTTCAATTATTTTTTAAACGTCACGTAAATCAGAAGGGATAATAAGTTTATTGATTTTCTAGATTAATTTTTGTGCATAATTTCTTTTAATTGGATTGACAGATCTCTTTTAACTTAATCGTTAGTGATCGTGAGCAGGAATATCTCCTATTTTGAGCATTTTTCTTGTCAGCATTTTTTTCATCTGGTCAAATGTATCCTTAAAATTCTTATCATTTGCCAAATTAAACAACTCCAAAGGATCGCTTTGACAGTCAAAAAGCTCCCACTCTCTATCTTCGCCGCCATGATTTGTTCCTGGGAGATCAAAACCATCATTATACCAATAGATTATCTTATAGCGTTGATTACGAAGCCCGTAATGAGCATAAGCATTATGGTCGGGATCTTTATGCATCCAGTATCTTTGATAGGCTTCCTGCTCCCAATTATCCGGAGTATTTTTTTCTAGAACAGGTCTTATGCTGTTTCCTTGCATGTAGTTAGGAATATCCAATCCAGCAAAATCCAAAAAAGTAGGAGCAAAATCCACGTTGCAGCACATATCATTATTAATTTGGCCGGCTTCTATTAGTTGTGGATACCGAAATAAAAACGGCATTTGGAAAGATTCTTCGTAAATAAAGCGTTTATCAAACCAACCATGTTCACCAAGGAAAAATCCCTGATCTGATGTATAAATTACAATCGTATTTTCTGTTAAATTATGATCCTCTAGATAATCCAACAATGATCCAACACTCTCATCAATAGACGCAATAGTGCTTAGATATCTTTTAATATATCGCTGATATTTAAATATGTTTAGTTCATCTTTTGAAGCAAAAGAAAATCTTTCTCCTGTATGCTTATCGATTAATTCAAATCCATCAAGTATATCTGGATTTGGTATTTTTCGTTTATTGCTGTCTGGTCGAGAGCGCTCACCAACCTCACTCCCCCCCTCAGGTTGAATTAAACCGAGATCATCGTAGGTTATGTCATCTTTAATCCTCATTTTTGCTTCTGCGGCAGCTTTTGCTCTATTCTTATAGTCATCTTCAAATGTATCAGGAACTTTTATGTCGTCTTTATATAGCGTTCTATTCTTTGGATGGGGTTCCCACTCTCTGTGTGGGGCTTTGTGGTGGCACATTAGGAAAAAAGGCTGCTCTTTATTTCGCGATGATAACCAATTTGTACATTTTTTGGTTATGATATCCGTAGCATATCCTTTTTCCTCCACTTCTTTTCCCATTTCAATGAATTGAGGATCAAAATAGTCACCTTGGCCTGGCAAAACTGACCAATGGTCAAATCCAGTAGGCTCATGCTCTTTACCTTCTCCGAGGTGCCACTTTCCAATGATAGCTGTCTGATAACCGCCAAACTGAAGATGTTTTGCAACATTAGGGAGCCTATTGTTGATTGGAGTATTTAATGTTGTCACGCAATTTACGTGATTATAAGTTCCTGTAAGGATAGCAGCTCGGCTTGGTGTGCAAATTGAATTTGTAACATAACAATGGTTAAGCCTAACCCCTTCGGTTGCAATGCGATCAATGTTTGGGGTCTTATTTATGCCTTCACCATAAGCGCTAATTGCTTTTGCAGCGTGATCATCTGCCATGATAAATAATATATTAGGAGCATTCATGTTCTTATCATTTTCGTTTTGTTGTTTTGACGTCAATGATCTCTGACTTAACCTGATATGTCGATGTTAAAATACGATGTATTGTATATTGTTTATATCAAATAAATAAATTTGCGGCTAAATTTAGAAAATCGAAGTTTGGAGTTTTAAAATGTCAAAATATGTCGAGGCCGCAAATTGGGTGAGTGAACAGAGACAGGCTAAAAAAGTTTTTCAAAATTTTAATGAAATGTTCGGTTTGGAAAGTTTTGAGGATGCATACTTTGTGCAAGATGCCCTTGAGTCTGTCTGGGCGCATAAAGGCGAGGTAGTAGGCTATAAATTGGCTCTTACTTCAAAAGCGATGCAGGAGATGTTTGGCGTAAATACCTCTTTCAAAGGCAACTTATTTTCCAAGACCATTCTCAAAGGGGATCAAGTTATATCCCTAAAAAATTACGGCCGATTAGGAGTGGAGTTTGAGCTTGCCATAGAAATTGGGGAAGATTTTGGTTCTAATTCTAATAATCTAACAGTTGAGGAATGTATGCGCAAAGTTTCAGCTGTTTATCCTGCTTTTGAATTAATTGATGATCGGAATGCGGATTATTCTACAGTGGACTTAATTTCTCAAACCGCGGACAATTCTTGGAATGCAAATACGGTTCTTGGGACTAAATCGCAAAACTTTTCTCATCTCGATTTCAGCATTAACGAGGTTTCTAAAAGCATTAATGGGAATATTGAAAGGTCAGTTACTGGGGTGGCTCTAGAAAACCCCTTTAATGCCGTAATCTGGATTGCTGATTTTCTGAATAAGCGTGGTTCAGAATTGAAAAAGGGCCAAATCGTGATGACTGGTTCTACATTTCCAACATACTTTCCTCAACTGGACGATGTAATTGAATTTGAAGTTTTTGATATTGGGAAAATTAAAATTAATGTATCTAGATAAGAAAATTGTTCCCTTTTGAAGACTGCTTAATAAGAAATTAAATATTAAACTTTTCGTTTAGGCTATGGTACCTCCATCGACTATAAAAGGTTGGCCGGTCGCATACGAGCCAGCATCTGAAAGTAAATAAATAATAAGCGACGCTATTTCATCAGGTTGACCAAGCCTTCCCATCGGCTGTCTTGAAACGAACCATTCCTCTGCAGCTTTTTTTGAGCCAAGCTTTTTGGCCATAATGTCCATTCTCTCGTGCAAAGATGGTGTCTCAATGGTGCCCGGGCATATTGCGTTGCAACGTATTCCATCACTCATGAAATCCACAGCCACAGATTTTGTGAGGCCAATAACAGCAGCCTTAGAAGTGCTGTAGGCGGCTCGGAATGGGAAGCCTTTTACTGAAGAGGCTAATGATGCCATATTAACAATGGAGCCACCACCATTTCGCTGCAAACCTGGGATGGCCGCTTTGATGACAAAGTACATACTATCCAAATTAATAAGAAAAGAGTTTCTCCAATCAGTTTCATTTACATCCAGGATGGTTCCATGGTGGACCCAGCCAGCCATATTAACAATTCCATCAAAATCCGGTGCTTTGGAAAAATAATCTTGAATTGAACCATCTTTCGTGATGTCCAATGTTTTGGTTTTGGCGCCTAGAGCACTTAATTTTTCTAATCCAGCGGGCTTAAGATCCGTTGCAAATACTTTGGCGCCAGCATTTAACGCAAGTTTTGCAACAGAGTAACCCATACCGGCTCCAGCGGCACTTATGAAAATCTTTTTACCTGATAGTTCCATATCAAGCCCCCTAAGCATGTTTTATCTCATCAATAATTTTTATAAGCAAATTTAGAAACACAAAAATTTGTTTTCAGCTAACTAAAAATAGGTGACGCGTCTGTGCCACCTATTTTTGTTTTTTGAGGACATTATGAAAAAGTCTTACCTACCAAAACGTCGAGCTATACAAATTGTTTAATTTATTAATCTAATTTCTAAAATTATCCTAGACGGAAACTTGACTAGTATTATGTTTTCCTGAAGGTTATTTGTAATTAAAGGCTCTACTCGTCGAAATAATAAAAAAGCGAACCCCCTTTTATGAGATCTCAGTTACTATCGCGGGCTTATGCTAGTGCGCCCCTATTATTATTTTTGGCGACATTAGGCTGGGGTAGTAATACGATTGCTAGCCGGTTAGCAGTTGGAGAGGTTTCCCCTATGCTGCTTATATTTTTTCGTTGGGGAATAGTCGTTGTAATTTTGGTTAGCTTTTACTGGCGTCAAATGATTGCAGAATGGCCAATTATTAGGCCACGATTAAAGTGGCTACTAATCATGGGTGGCTGTGGGTTAAGTTTATTTAATGCTTTTTTTTACATAGCGGCACATAGTACCACAGCTGTTAATTTGGGCATTATTCAGAGTACTATGCCGGGCATGATTTTGCTTGGTTCTTTTATGCTTTTTGGTGATCGTATTAATAAATTGCAATTTTCAGGTCTTTTGCTGACCCTTTTGGGTGTTGTTGTCATCGTTACTCAAGGTTCGCTCGAAAAGTTGATGCAGTTAACTTTCAATAATGGAGATTTATTAATGATCTTCGCTTGTTCTTTTTATGCTATGTATACGGTAGGATTGAAGAGTAGGCCAAAAATCTCTGGCATGGTTATGCTAGCTTACTTTTCTGTTGCTGCGTTTCTAATGACTATCCCACTGATGGTTGCAGAAAGTTTAACTTATGGCACGGTTATACCGGGAGCTAGAGGATGTGCGATCGTCCTATATATAGCACTAGTACCTTCTTTCTTATCTCAGATTTTTTTCATGCGTGGTGTCGATCTAATAGGACCAGGATCGGCGGGTTTATATGCAAATTTAGTTCCAGTATTTTCTGCAATTATGGCTGTTCTATTACTTAGTGAAAAATTTGCTTTTTTTCATTTAGCTGCAATGTTGTTAGTTTTTGGTGGAATAGCTTTATTTGAATATCAAAGCAGACGTAAAGTTGAACCTTAGAATTATAGTCTTTTAATAATTATTTACTTGAGTGATTTTATGAATATTGAAGAGATAGCAGACGAAATAAGCAGTGCTATTGTTTTGGCTAAGCAGGTTGAACCATTTTCAAAAAGAGGTTTAGTTCTTTCCCTCCAGGAAGCCTATGATGTAGCTAGAATTGTTAGAAAAAAATTAGGCCCAACTGAAATAGTGGGTAGAAAAATTGGTTTCACAAATCGTAATATTTGGAGCACTTATGGCGTCGATGAACCAATTTGGGGTCCAATTACAACAGGAAGTGTTAGTTTTTTTGAATCAAACTTTCTAAAAGTTGACCTAAGCCAATTTTGCGAACCTCGCATAGAACCTGAAGTAGTAGTTTGTCTCAAGAAGAAACCGCAGCATGGTTCCACCGATCCTGAAATATATCTAGATTGGATCGCTCCAGGTTTTGAAATTGTTGACTCTATATACCCTAATTGGAAGTTTTCATTAACAGATGCAATTGCATCGGGTGGACTGCATGGATGTTTGCTCGTGGGCAAGAAATTTAAGGTTAATCATCGTACTGAACGTGATCTGACGGAAGTTAAAATAAGATTATACAAAAGCGGTAATTTCGAAGAGGAGGGCAGCGGCGCAAATGTTTTGGAAGGCCCAATTTCTGCAATTCGATATTTGCATAAAGGGTTAGCTAAGATCAAAAATCAAGATCCCCTATCTGCCGGTGACATTATAACTACTGGAACTATGACAGATGCAAAACTGATTTTCTCAAAAGAAGAATGGAGCGCTCAATTTGATGGAGCGATTAGGTCAGAGTTAAACCTAGAATTTTTATAATAAATTCCTTCTGAAAAGCTTACCTAAGGTAATTTTTATATTGTCTTGTTCACCAAGCATTTAAATATCATAATGACACTACGTGGTTCCATTTTCTCTCAGCGTACCCGTATTTAAAGCCTCCGCATTACCCCGTGGAGGCTTTTTATTGAAATCCACAGCTGCTTTTGATCCAGATACCTTTACCTTCCGTATACTTTATGTGTCATGACAAAATACATGCGCAGACAATCACGGTTAATTGTCTATTTACTCCCCCTAAAGCAACGCCTCTTTTGGCGTTGTTTTATGTTTTTTAAACTGACTTTCTATTGTGAGATGATCGTCTCATTAGCGACGTGGTGTCGTTAAGTTTGCAGAATTTGATACTGATTTATGACAAAGGATTTTAAAAATTCATAAAAATGATTCAGAAAATGCTCTTTGATAAAAGCAAGGTTTTTAAGGTTCCTTTAGGCTCTGGCAATCGGCTTGTTGCTGGAAATAGCTTAGCTTTAATTTCAATATTTTTATTTGCAGCAGGGTTCCCAGCTGCAGAAGTACTTTTAGATATATGGCACCCCATTACTCTTATGTTTTTTAGACTCATATTGGCAGTCTCAACACTAGTTCTGTTCTGGGCTCTTATTGAAGGTGTATCCTCAGTTTTGAAGGCACCTTGGTTGAAAGGAATAAGAATTGGTTTATTAGGTTTTGGGCTAGGAACAAACTTATTACTGTTTGCACAGTGGTTTACGGACCCTATTACGGTTGCTTTACTGGCGACCTTAATTCCTGTTTCTGCAACTATTTTGGAAGTTTGGGATGGCCGAAGAAAACTTAATAGCAAGTTTATTCTTGGTCTGATTGCTTCGATAATAGGTGGATTAATTGCCGTTAGTGAGAATATTTCAATTGATTTGGGGTGGGGGGTTTTGATGGCTTTAGGCTCAGGATTTTCTTTCATGTGGGCATCTGATAAAAGTGTAACCAGTCTTTCTGAACTATCTTCAATCGCGCGCTCATCAATTACTTTTGCTGGGGCTGCCGTTTTCACCACGATAAGTTTTACAATATTTTTTACTTTAGGATTAATTGAAATTCCGAATTTTCTTACGAGTGATCAGTTACTTAGTTTGATAATTTATTCTGTAATTGCTATGGCTATTTCGCAGGTTTTTTTCCTAGCGGCTATCGATAAAGTAGGAGTAGCAATCTCATCGCTTCACTTAAATTTTTCTCCTTTTTATGTGATGATAATTCTATTTCTACTGGGGGGAACATGGGATTTAAGAGCAGTTATTGGTGCATCTGTTGTTGCTTTTGGCGTTTGGCTAGCGCAAGTAAAATAAACTCCCCATTGATATTATGCATGTACAAACCAAAATAAAAGCCATTGTATCAGGCATAAAGCAGGTTTGTGAGTACAAAGGGATCTAATCTTTGCTCTTTTTCCAAATTTAAAATTTGTTATTATGTGTTAAGAGTATAATTCCTCCAGTTTGTTAGTGTTGGTTAGTTTGGTAAAAGTTCGGGATCATAGTTATAAATTTATATCAGCCAGACCTTTTGCCCCTAATTTAGGGGCCGAGATATATGGAGTAGACCTTAGCAAATCTATCTCAGAGGAGCAGTTTGGTGATATCTTTCAAGCATTTCTGGATCATCAAGTATTATTTTTTAAAAACCAAAAAGAAATTCCTCCAGATGTCCATATTGCATTTGGTAAAAGATTTGGAGAGTTACACGCTCATCCTGCTGCGCCAACAATGAAGGGTTATCCTGAAATCTTTGAAATTCATGCCGATAAGAACTCTAAGATCGCAAATGGCGAATTTTGGCACTCTGATGTATCATGTGATGAAGAGCCTCCTCTCGGAACTATGCTGCAAATTCATATAGCGCCACTTTGTGGTGGAGATACAATGTTTAGTGATATGTATGCAGCCTATGATGCCCTTTCAGATCCAATTAAAAAGCTAATTAATGGATTAAGTGCTACACATGAATCTGAGCATCTATACAGGGGCCGTTATGCCGATAGAGGTATGGATGATTCAGAGTCTATTTTCCCGAAGGCTGTTCACCCTATTGTTAGGACACACCCTGAAACGGGAAGAAAAGCTTTATTTGTAAATCGTACTTTCACAACAAAAATTAATGGATTGTCAGTTGACGAAAGTAATAGCATCTTGACGCTGCTTTTTGATCAGGCTGAGCATGTTAACCATCAAATTCGTTTTAGTTGGTCAATTAACGATATGGCTTTTTGGGATAACCGTTGTTGCATGCACCGTGCCATATGGGACTACTGGCCGGAAGAGAGAAAAGGTCGGCGGGTAACAATTAAAGGTGATCGCCCAAAGTAAAATTAACTTGATATGAAGATTTGAAGGTTTAACTTTCTATTATGTTCTGGATTTTGTTTTTAATTTTTTTGCTAGCTTGCTTTTCTGCAGGCGCTACAGGTGGGCTTTTCCCGCCAGGTTCTTGGTATTCAAGCTTAAGGAAACCTAGCTGGACTCCGCCCAATTGGGTGTTTCCAGTAGCATGGACCTCACTTTACATTTGTATGTCTTTTGCAGGAGCTAGAGCTGCTTTGACACCTGATAATAGTCTTGCGATGGCTCTTTGGTCTCTTCAGATTGCTCTAAATACGCTTTGGTCCCCGGTATTTTTTGGATTAAAAAATCTTAAGTTGGGATTAGTCGTTTTGATAGGACTTTGGTTGTCAGTTGCTTGCACTATGCTCGCACTATGGCAAGTAGATTGGTTGGCAGGATTACTGTTTTTTCCATACTTAATTTGGGTTACTATCGCAGGAGCATTAAACGCATCTGTTTGGCGATTAAATCTTGAAGCAAGCAGGCAATAAAAGGAAACTTATAATAACCAAGCATCTTGTTCCGTGGAATTTGGTTAAACGCGCATCACTATTCCGTCTGGATCATAAGGCGACGTTTTAATAACTTTTGCGTCTTTTTCAACACCAACAACATGAACCTTGAGCCTTTGATCTTCTTTGGCTAGGTCGTTATTTACCAAGGCCATAGCGAGTGATTTGTTTATAGTATGGCCATAACCTCCCGATGTTACAAAGCCAACTAGACTGTTATTGTCCCAAACAGGTTCATATCCACTGGCATCCGCGTCGTCGGCATCAATTTCCAGCATAACGAGTTTTTGGGAAGGCCCATTACCATCTCTTTCTTTGATAGCCGCAGCCTGGCCAATAAACTGTTCTTTCCCCCAATCAATCCAGCGATCCATTCCTGTCATTCCAGGAGTATATCCCTGAGTGAATTCTGCTGACCAAATTCCAAAGCCTTTTTCTAACCGTAAAGATAATAAGGCGTTGAAACCAAATTCTCTGATACCACACTCGGCGCCCGCTTCTAACAGCAACCTACGCAGAGCTATATGATCGCCCATTCGGCAGTGAATTTCAAATCCCAACTCACCCGTAACTGAAAGACGACCAACTTTCGCTCTGATTAAACCTATATCAATAGCGGCGCATCCCATGAACTTTAATTCATCGATAGAGAAGTCTGTAATCTTAGACATTACGTCCCTAGAATTTGGACCTGAAAGAGAAAATCCTGCCCAGTCTTCTCCTAGGTCTTTAATGGAAACACCATCGGTAAGGTGGTCACTGAACCATCGCATGTGCCAGGCGCGCAAATAATACGACCCCATTATCCACCAGGTTCCATCACCCCAATTGAATACAGTTAAATCACCTTTTAATTTGCCTTCCTCGCTGAGCATAGGAGCCAAGCCAGCCCGTCCTGGTTTAGGAAGTTTCGAGGCCATTATGTTATTGAGCCATGCCTCAGCATTGGGCCCTGAAACTTCAAAGCGGGAGAAGCCAGTTATATCCAGTAAGCCAACGTCGGAACGTACCGCTTTACACTCATCACCGACTATAGGAAATGCATTGGAACGTCTTAGTGAGGGATTTTCCTCAAATTCTTTAGATGCGAAATATAGTGGTACTTCAAGATCCCAACTATTGCCCCACTGACAACCGGCTTCGGTCATAGCGTCGTGTGATGGGGCCATTTTCAACGGGCGCCCTGCTGGGAGTTGCTCATTCGGATAGGTCATAACAAAGCGTCGGGAGTAAAATTGACCCGTAGTTTGTTTAATAAATTCTTTATTCTCCGCGAATTTTCCATATCTGGCGATATCCATGCCATAAACATCTGCTTCTGTCTCACCGTGGATCATCCACTCAGCAAGAGATTTGCCTACGCCGCCTCCTTGGAGAAAACCTGCCATAACTGCGCATGCACACCAGTAGCCTTGCTTACCGGGAACTGGGCCCACAAGAGGATTACCATCAGGTGAAAAGGTAAAAGCACCATTTACCCAGGTTTTAACGCCGACATCTTGCAAAGCTGGATAGCGTTCAAACCCAAGAACTAATTCATTTTCTATCCTATCTGTTTGCTCCTGGAATAGCTCCATTCCATAATCCCAAGGTGCGCCATCCATAGCCCAATGTTCATGATTAATTTCATAGATACCAAGCAGAACACCTTTTTGATCTTGCCTTAAATAAGTGAAACCTTCGAGGTCGACAGTCATAGGAACTTCAAAATCTAAGCTTTCTAGCTCAGCAATCGTATCTGATATCAAATAATGATGTTTTAATGGGGATACTGGCAACTCAATCCCAGCCATTCGCCCAATTTGTTTAGCCCACAATCCCCCAGCATTTACAACATGTTCACAGGTTATTGTCCCTTTATCTGTTTGAACGCGCCAACCGTCTTTGGTTTGCTCCAATGACTCCACTTTTGTGTGTTCAAAATACTCAGCGCCTCGCTTTCGTGCTGCTTTCGCATAGGCATGTACAGTACCTGTCGTATCTAAATAACCTTCCCGATCAGCCCACATACCCCCCAGCAAACCTTCTGTTGACATGATTGGGTTTAATTCACGGGCTTCTTGTGGTGTTACAAGCCGACAGTCAGAGATACCAATTGATTGATATACTCTATATTGCGATTGTAACCATTCCCATCGATCTGGCGTGCCAGCCATAGTTAATCCACCGGTCATATGCAGACCAATATCTTGTCCACTCTCAGCCTCGATCTCTTGCAACAGGTCAATAGTGTAAGCCTGTAGGGCAGAAATATTTGGGTCAGCGTTTAGAGCGTGTATGCCGCCAGCGGCATGCCAACTCGAACCAGCTGTAAGTACTGATCTTTCCAGCATGCAAATATCCGACCAACCAAATTTTGCTAAATGGTAGATAACGGAGGCTCCTACTACTCCTCCTCCAATAACAACCACCCTATAATGAGATTTCATTATATTCCTCCCTAAACAGCCGCGCACCTACAGATTCTATCTGTTTTGCGTTTAAGAACTCGGAAAGCTTAAAGCTTATTGATTGGATTATTTTTACCAAACTTCCAAAAGTTGAGTAACTGCAATAGCGCCAAAAATAAGAGTGATTACGACCTTAAACATACCCCATGGCGCTGCTTTAAATTTTTTGCCAAGGTTTGTGTTAGCTTCATCATCGTCGGTATCATCAATATTAGCTTTTAGATCATCCATACAATCAAATGAATTAATCATTACAAAAATAAACATTCCAACAACAGCAGCTGTAATAGCCAGCTGAGGTATATTTCCTCCTTGGGAGATGATATAAAGCGTAAATAGGTTGCCAAAGACGGCAATAGTGAAGCCCCAGTAGAGGTCTCTTCCCCTTGTAGCTCCAATTAATTGTCGTCTATCACGATCAGCTGCTGTATTCATTTTTGACATAATAACACTCCATTTTTGAATGCTTTTATTTTATTGTAAAGCTCAATTTTATTTAAGATAATTCTTTGATTACGTTACGTTTGTCATTATTGGACAGATAAAATTTTTTCTGGTTAGTGTTGATGGATAAATCAATTCAAAAAAATCTATTTATGGTTTCACTTTAAAAAACCCCCGCCCTTCGGCGGAGGTAAAGTTATGGTTCACATTAACAGGGAGGAAACGCAAACCTCTTATTTATGTATAACGCTGCGTTGCAGCATTGCATATGCGGCATTTTGACATTTCTCAAAGAAACGAATTAAAATCAAACAGAAGCGTTTTTGCCCTTTTTTGCAGTATAATGGGCTTGAGAATATTGGTTAGGTTCGTTGTGAGAAGAACCTAACCATAATGGAAACCTAATGTTGAAATTGAGGTTTTAGTTCAATTTGTAATTAACCGGTGGAAATAAATAATCCTGGTCCCTTTTGATGACGGGAGTTTTTGGCCTGGGAAATCTGGGCAAGCCTAGCCCTGTATTGATCATACGAAGATAGTCTCTATAACTCATGCTCATTAATGGTTTAATTGGGCCAATAAACCCTTCATCTCGATCTGATTTATTCATAATTACTCTCCATTTACAGAAGTAATTTGCAAATTTTGTGCCATGAAATTTGCTGATTGGTACAAAATAAATAGACTTAATTATATTTCATCAAAACATCATTTGGCATATTTCGATTAATATTTTAAATAGATCTGACTTTTTACATGATGCATTGAAAGATTGAAAATGACTTACGAGCCAATAAAATTACCAGACCGCGTTCAGTTATCAGAGGATGAGGCTATTCAAAAATCGCAAATCTTTTTTAAATACATGTGTAAACGTCACTCAGTTAGAGATTTCAGCACTAACCCGATATCAAAACAAATTATTGAAAATATTGTGGCTGCGGCTGGCCGAGCCCCCTCTGGTGCAAATCAACAACCTTGGCACTTTGTTGCTATTCAGGACTTAGGCATGAAGAAAATGATCCGCGAGGCTGCCGAGAAGGAGGAGCAATCTTTTTATACTGGTGGCGCCAGTGATGAATGGATTTCCGCTTTAGAACCTATTGGAACTGGAATATCAAAACCTCACTTAACAGAAGCGCCCTGGTTAATTATAGTATTTGCAGAACGTTTCGGAAAGAAAACGGACGGATCACGACGTAAAAATTATTATGTTCCTGAAAGTGTAGGAATAGCGATGGGTTTTTTGATCACTGCAATTCACAACGCTGGTTTGGTTTGTCTGGAACATACACCCAATCCAATGAAATTTTTAAATGATTTGTGTGGAAGGCCAGACAATGAGAAACCAATTATGATATTACCAGTTGGCCATCCGAGTGATGATGCAAATATTCCAAAAGCTGCAAAATTTAAGAAGCCTTTAAATGAGATTTTGACAGTCTTATAATCTATGAAATATTTGGTCCAAAGATGCATTAAACAAATTTTGGTGGGTTTTATTTATCCATCTTTAATAATGCATAGGTAATAGAAAAAATGGTGCGACCAAAAATGAAAGTTGTGCTGATTGAACCGGAAATACCATTTAATACTGGTTCAATCGGAAGGACTTGCGTAGCTCTGGATTTAGAATTGATCTTAATTGGCCAATTGGGTTTTTCCCTAGACTCGTCTTCGGTTGCGCGGTCGGGGACGCGGTATTGGAAATTCGTGAAAATTAAACTCTTTGATAGTTGGGATAAGTTTCTTTTAGAGCGTTCGCCGTCTGATGATCAGCTTTACTTTTTTGAAGAAGATGGAGCAAAAAGCTTTTATACACCAACTTATCATCCCGAGGCATATTTAGTTTTTGGGTGTGAGTCCAAAGGCCTTCCAAAATCAATACGTGATAGCATGGAAGAAAGAACTTTTTCACTTCCAATCAATAATAAAGCCGTAAAGTCCCTCAACCTTGCAAATGCGGCCACGGCGGTAGTTTATCAAGCGATGCGAGATTATTTGTCAAAATAAAAAATGGTTATTGAGTAAAATAAGTGGCTGGAATTGCATTAGGGAATTTATACTTAATTCGCTGTGAATATGACTATATAAACTTACTTTGATAAGGCCCTTTAATTCAAATCAATTTACTTTCTTTTGAAGTAGCTTGCCTATGAAAAGATAACAAAAATTCAAGTTGGCATAAAAAATGCGTATATTAAATTTATTAACCCCGCGGGTACTGGGTCTCTAATAGCTTTTTCCTCCCTGTTGAGCCGATTAGAGACCCTTTTTTTGCAAATTTTATTTGGGTTACGCTCAAAATAATCACCAAGCATCTGCTGTATACAAATGGACACTAATATAAGTGTTTATTTTTGAACGAAAATTAAAGTATACTATTGTATTTGTTGACTTTTTTTTCAACATATTTATTTATAAAGCATGGCAAATGAATGTAAAAAATGCAATGTTGTTCATAACTCTTTAGCGGATAAATGCTTCAGTTGTGGAACAACGCTTAAACGGTTTAATGTTCCGACATTAAGCTTTGGCTTTCCGACTTTATTAGCAACAACTTTCTTGTCACTCAGTGTGGTATTTATGAACGTCAACTTAGTTTTTGGAGGCTAAAATGGTAACTTGGAAGCAAATTTTTGGTCCAAAGTTTAGTGTCGAACAAATCGAGCTACTTTTAATGGTAGGAGCTTTTGGTGCTATATGTTCAGGGATTTTTGTCTTGCTATATTTGTATAATCAGTTAGCTGACGATCTATAAGCAAGCTAACGTCTTTACCCGCTTACATATACGGCATCAGTCTGTGGGCGATACCAATTTTTCTGATTATGAAGTCGACCCAACAATTCACGTAACTCAGCCACTTCATGTCTAATTTCTCTATAGGCAGACATATCCGTCGTATTTTCTAAAGTATCTTCAGCTAGAGCACTCATTGCAGAAGACCTACGGGCTATAACTAAGTTTATAGCATCTTCAATAAGGTCTATATCACGTAATCCCAAATTAAATTCAGTGTTAGGTTTAGACATCTCATTAACTCCCGATACATTCGTATAGATTAATTTCTATGTCTCAAAATAAGAAGTTTACACTCAAAAAGTCAACAAATACAATGGTATACTTTATTTTCCCAATAAAAATAACAGGTTAATTTTGTGTTCATTAGTATACATTATATCTGGTTGTTCCCAGGTCTAATCGACTCGTTTAGGTGGTTGCGGATTATTCGCCGGGTTCGAATCTATCAAGTTTATTTCAACTATTTCATCACCGCTATTTAGATCCTTAAGGCGCTGCTCAATGGAACAAGCTAAATCTTTACTGTAAACCTGATTATTACCTTCGTAAAAAGCAAAAGACTTTAAATGTTTTGCCTTTTTTTCAGGGTTATCAATCGTAGATTTTGTCCAATGATACAGTTCATACTGTTCGATACCTTCTCTTTCCGCTTCTTCACAATACTCTGCAAACGCATCAAAAGTGCAAACAAGTCTGGAACTATTATCAGTAGCGATTTTAATGATCTCATTAGATAGCCTCAAATCATTTACGCCACGCAGATCTTCTGAGAGCTTTTCCGAAACTTTTATTCTAATTTGGTACAGCCATTCAGACATTATACATTCCTCTATTTTCCAAAGTTTAATCATTTTAACTAGAAATTATTATGATAGAACTAAATTTAGTAAAGATTATGATATTTCAACCTATGCCTTTTAACTAAGCAGGATTTTTCAAAATGTTTCAGTCATTTTTTCCGCAGCCTAAATATTTCTTTTCGTCGTTGGCTGTATGGAGTGGTTTCTTAATCCTAGTTTGGTATTCTTTTGGTAAAACAATAGGGGAAACTCTTGGGTTTGATTTAACCGAAACTGAGACGGTAATAGGCTTAGGTCATTTTGTTACATCAGAATTTCTATGGTTTGATATATTTTTCGCTTTTGGAGCGCTGGTATTTTTCTTTGTATGGCGTTCGCGGAGTCCACACGAGTGGCAGATTTGGTCAATTTTGGGTTCGGCACTACTGATTTATTTATCATATGCGTCAGTTCAGGTTTCAGTGGTAATTAATGCTTGGTACGGTCCTTTTTATAACGATATTCAAACAGCCCTAACAGGCGATGGCGGAATTACAGCAAGTGATCTATATGGGCACTTTTTAGTATTTTGTACCATCGCGTTTCCTTATATTTTATTTATCATTTTAAATAGATTTTTCACTGCTCACTATATATTCCGTTGGCGTACTGCCATGAACAACTATTATGTTGAAAGGTGGAAGCAAGTTCGAAATATTGAGGGGGCGTCACAACGTATTCAAGAAGACACAATGCGATTTGCTGCCATCATGGAAGGTTTGGGGGTAGCATTTGTAGATTCGATCATGACTCTGATAGCATTTTTACCAGTTCTAGCGGCTCTTTCAGTTCATGTTGAAACTTTGCCGATACTTGGAGCCATACCTTACCCATTAGTTGTCTTATCCATTGTTTGGTCTCTTTTTGGAACCCTAGTGCTTATTTTAGCTGGTATTAAATTACCTGGATTAGAATTTAAAAACCAACGGGTAGAGGCAGCATTCCGAAAAGAGTTAGTTCTTGGTGAAGAAGATGAGCAGAGCGCCAATCCCGGAACTTTAAGAGATCTTTTTGCAAATGTCCGTCGAAATTATTTTAGAATTTATTGGCACTATACATATTTTAATCTGTTCCGGTATATGTATATTCAAGCGGATAATGTAGTAGCATATATCTTCTTAGTACCAACAATTGTCTCTGGGCGCATAACGCTTGGTATAATGAACCAAATTTTAAGGGCTTTTGGACAAGTTGCCTCTTCGTTTCAATTTTTGGTATCGTCCTGGACGACTATCATCGAATTGATATCAATATACAAAAGACTTCAGGCTTTTGAAGCTGCTATCAGTGACCAACCTCTTCCAAAAATTGATCAGGAGTTTATTGAATCAGGAGCCCAGGAGAGTTGATTTAATATGGATCGTGGATAGGATCACGATAAAAATAGATCTTGGAGACTGGTATGTATTGCAGAGTTGTTAATGTGAAAGCATTATCTGAATTGCAGATGAAAATGATTATTTCTTACCTTGAAACAACTATGTTGCCCCGCAATTTGGGTGCTGGTCAAACATCTGGTGAGGTTTTTTCTATTAGTAAGACTGAATTCTTTGTTGTTTCGAGATTTAACGACAAAGCTACTGCGGATAAAATTATGTCTCTTATGAAGGAAGAGCTGAAGGAAATATCACAAGGTAGTAAAATGACAGTTTTAGAAGGCCCTCTTTTAATTGAAGGTTAGATAAAAATCCTAAGTATGCGGCTTAGTCCGTTAGAAACGAACACCATCTGTTTTTGTGTTGGAAAATCGAGCGTCTCTAAGTTTGGCCCCCTTTAGGCTGGCCCCACTTAAATTGGCGTCTCCCAGATTAGTGTAACGCAAAATAGCGTTATCAAGAATAGCATTCGTTAAGTTAGCGCCACGAAGTCTGACATTACTTAAATCCGCACCAGTAAGGTTTGCTCCTGTTAAATTTGCATACTCCATATTTGCTCGATAAAGTTTTGCGCCAGTCAGATCTGCTTTTCGAAGATCGGCCTCTTCCAGCCAAGCATTGCTAAGATCGCAATTAACACAAGATTTTGTATTTAAGAGCAGATCTTCCTCGTCATCACCTGCATAAATTGATGTGCCTATTAGAACTAAAACTAAAATTAAAAATGATAAGATCTTTTGCATGAGCGCCTCCATGAAGGCTACTCTAAATAAACAATTGCCTATCTAAAGTTATACCTTGCGTCAAAAAAAGTTGAGTAGGCGTTTGCATAAATTTTATACAAAAGTAAGGACCTTCTAGAATGGCTATAAAAATTTGGCTTGCTTACCTTACGTTTTAATAAATTATCCTATGTTAGAATTTGAATTTCACTTAAACTTCAAATCATCAACAGTGAGGAAAATCTATGGATCAAACTTTGAGAGCAAGTATTCAAACGAGTACGTTTTATTATTTCATGATTGCGATGATACTTACCACGATTAGTCAATTGACAACAATGACGGTGATTATTTTTGGTGATATATCTGGAAAAGAGGGTGTAGTCGCAGCTTCGGTTATTGGGCCGGCACTTATTGGAGCCTTTGGAATAATCCGATTGTTAACGAACATGAGCTATTTAGTGGCTGATATGGACAAAGATATGAAAGCTACAACCTATGGTGCTGGTATATCGGCAATACCATTTTCAATACTTAAATTGATATTTGCAGCTATTTTTGTGGTTGTTGCTCTAGTTCAATTAACAGCTATTTATTAACGAAGTTTATCAAAGGGTCCAAAACTATGGGACCCTTTGATTAATTTGAAGTATTAATTACGCTTTGCATAAAATCCTGCAGCTATAACTAGGAATATTAACGCTTGATAAAAAAATGGGTTATTTCCAATGGGGTCGCCACTACTAAAGATGAGGTAGAGTCCACCAATTGCAAATATAGCCCAGCCTATCGAATGTATCATCATAAATTCTGATGTGTTTTCTAAGCTAACGTATTTCTTTGTTGCGATAAGAACATATGCTATTACCAGCAACGCTAATCCAGTATTTTGTAATTGAGCGCTTGCGAGGTCTGAAATTAAATCTGCGGGTACTGCCATCACTGACCAGTACGAATTAGGTGCTAGAAAAAACCAAAAACCATATATAACGCCAACTGCAGGCGTAAAAAGCATCATTTTTTGTTGCATAGCTAATCTCCACTTTTTGATAAGAAGAAATTACCATAGATTTAAGTTTTTTATAAAATAATTTTTTTATTAGCGTTTTGGAGTCATGCGGCTTCCGTTGGTTCCACCCAAAATACTACATCCAACCTAACCTTATTTCCGATCAATGTTGCTTTAATTGAGCCGGGTAGACTACTCAAAACAGCTTTTATCAGGTTAGTATGGGGTGCGCCTGTTTCCAAGTTTAATTTACTTTCCATTATTTTGTTAAAGCGGGCTAAGTTCAACTCTTCCGAGTTTCTAGTTGTGGCAATTAGAGCTGTTAATTGAACTTCTGTCATAGTTTGGGATTGCCTTCCTTCACTAATCTCGAACTTAAGTTCTTTAGGCTCATATATTTCTTGGCAGTGTGAAATTAAATGATGAAGCATTACTTTTAGAGAGCTTACAGGAATGCTATATTCAAATTCTGATACAGAACTAGTCGCCACCTCTACTTTCATATCTGTCCAATCAGGAAAAAATTTATAAGGGTCTGTGAATTTCTTCAATATGTGGCTTAAATCTTGGATTGTTAAAGTAGCCGTATCATCAGAAAGATAATTTCCAGTTTCAATAATTTTTGACAAATTAAAAGAAACATCACGAACACGATCTCGAATATGCTCGACTAGTAGGTTATTGTTCTTTTTATCAGTGTTTTCCAATAAACCTTTGGTTAAATCTGTTTGTGAAGCTAAGCTAAACGCGGCTAGTTTTAATTTGGTTTTTTCTGCCTCAGAAAGTTTCTGAGCCTCAGCGACCAAATCATATGACGATTTATTTTTCTCAATGAGAGATTTATTTGCTTTTATTTCTTCAAGATACATTTTTTCGTACTGCTCGACTAAAGTTCTGATTGCAAAAACAAGAACGCAGATGAGTGTTAAACAAGATAAATGCACTGCAACGATACTTGAAGCAAATGGCTTGCTTAAGTTAGTTGGGATGAACGTTTCTGTAGTCATTAGATAAAGTGCAATTGTAGCTAAGACGCCTGACGCAATAACGGTTCGGCTTGAGAACTTAAAAGCCATTAAGCCGCACGCTAAAACAAGGAATACATCAACAAAAATAATTGAGCTATTCCGTATCCCAGCCAGTAAAAATAATAAAAAATAAATTATAACTGTTGCGTATAAACGAAATTGTTTTGACTTTGTTTGGCCAAAGGCGACGAAAACAAAAAGTACATAGCAAAGAGTTACGAATATTTGATGGAAAGGTAAAAAATCGACGAATAAGTTTCTATAACCAGCTATGATGGTAGCAGGAAAAGCAACTACTGATATGAAAATTGAAGCGGTCTTTAGACTTTGGTCAATTATGCCGTCCAAGTTTGAGATCTTGCTTTGCATCTTGCTAACCCTAATTTTTTCTATGCTAACAGAAATATTTTTTAAAGCTTACTTAAATCTTTTTTCAGCATCATGAATAATTTTACACACCTTGTCGTTAAAAGGTGTTGGAATTTGGAATTCAACTGCTAATGGCGGAATGGCTCCATTAATAAAGTCTATTTCAGTTTTCTTCTTAGTCTCATAGTCTTGCAGCATTGAGGGTTTGGCAGACCCGACCCTTTTTGCAAAATCAATGACGTAATCAGTAGGATCTTTAAACGAAAATGGTATACCTCTCGCTAATCCAACAGAATAAGCTTCCTGCATACAATTTAAAGCAAATGTCCATTTTTCTGCGTCATTATAAAGTTCTTTAACATTGCATCCAAAAATAGAACATGGGCCGGACAAGGTCACGTTACATAGCAATTTTTCCCAAATTAACTGCTCAATATTTCCGTAGATTTCAGTTTTTAACCCTCCGGAACGCCAGGCGTAAATTATATTTTGAAGTTCGCTTTTTTTTGTTTTTCGTGAAATTGAACCCAGCCTTATTTGTTTATTTGCCGTGTGGGTAACGTGTCCAGGTGCTGTCACACTCGCCCCAAATCCTTCAGCAACTCCCAAAATAATATTATTTCTAGGCATATGCTTCAAAATTATATCTCCAGCGCCCAGTCCATTTTGAATTGTAATTATAGGTGAGTTCGGATCTATTTGATCTTTCAGGTTCTTAATACTTTCTTCTAGGTTCAGGGCTTTTGTTGCAATAATATAAAAGTCGCATTCTTCTAAATCTAAAAACTTCGTGCTTGCTCTTATATTTTTCGCAACAAATGTTTCGTCAGGGCCTTCAATCAATAGGCCGTCTCTATTTATATAATCAATGTGATCCTGCCAAATATCGATTGCAATAACTTCATGACCTGCTTTAGACAACCTTGCAGCGTAGATTGATCCCATTGCGCCCGTACCAATGACAGCAATTTTCATTAGTTAGGCCTTTTTATGTCGAGGAAAAATCGATTATTAAATTCATCAACTATTTTAGTAGGTAAGTGATTTGGCCAATGGTCCTTTAATATTTCCAAAGCCTGAGACTCTGCTTTTCGCCCCATATCTAATTGTTCACTGGTTGCCCATTCTTCTATCGATTTTCGGTCCGCTATCTCAGGATAATAAAAATCACTTTTCATTCGGGCATAAGTTTCGGGATGGCCTAAATAATGGCCTTCATTATTTACAACCTCTTTTATACTCTCGTGCATTAATGTTTCGTCGCTTATTTCTGGAATAATGTTAGACCTGAATAACACACCAATTAATTCATTATCCGCTACCATTGCGCCATAATTAACGGCCATTAAACTGGCCTGAGAACCTGCTGCTTGAGTTATCAAATTAGCCCCGGTTTGGGTGGCGCTGTTAATTGTCAGAGCTTTTTCGTAACCCGATTGAAAGTCAACTAATTTGCTATCTGTAGCTCCGGCTATTACAGAACACGGGATATCCCAATATTGCATAACTTGAACCGCAGCTGCAGTTGCCATTAACTGTTCTGGGGCTCCCCCAGCCATTCCACCGGTTCTAAGATCTGTTATCATTGGACGTGGTCCAGCGATACTTGGGGCTTCTGGATCAAGGATGTGCACTGCCACCAACCCCGCCAGGTTTTCGGCTAAAGTTTGAGAAACGGAGCCAGCAATTGTTACGGGGCTAGAAGCTCCAAGTTGGCCGAAAACATTGCAGTGAACGGGAATACCTAGCTTAACGGCTTCAATCATTACCTTAATACTTGCAGGATCAAATCTCAGTGGAGGTACTGCATGATTTACATGCAAAGAGAGAAAAGGTCTTTTTCTGAAGCTCTCTTCTCCTCCCGCTATTTTGTAACATAGCTCAGCTATTGCGACAACGTGGGACCAGTGTGAAGCTTGCACCATAACATGTTTCGAAGTTCCAGCTAAACTTGCTGCTGCAGTAGAAAGGTCGAATTCTAACGGATCCTCAACATCGCCAGCAACTAGTGACCGCGAAAAAAAACTAATGTGGGGCAGCCTA
This sequence comes from Paracoccaceae bacterium, assembly GCA_003332035.1. Classification (GTDB taxonomy): domain Bacteria; phylum Pseudomonadota; class Alphaproteobacteria; order Rhodobacterales; family Rhodobacteraceae; genus Salinivivens. The sequence continues at coordinate 800 of QOQI01000023.1, read as the reverse complement.
TCGGCTAATCGTGCCGCGTTGTATAAGTCTTTAAGTTTAGATGGAACATATTCATTCGTCTTAGAATTTTGTAAATTTGGGGCAGCTCCACCCGTTCCTGCATAAACATGATTTCCCCCAACGTGCAGATCATTTTCAATAGTTTGACCGGCCAAAAGTACAACCCGTTGGTGTTTCGCTATTGTATTTTCAATTAAATTGGGAGGGTATATTAATCTGTCTCCCTCTAACTTACCACCACGCTTTAGAACCAGTTCACACAATTCTTTTGGGGCGTCTGACATTCCTATTTCTGCAAGAATTTTTATCGCAGCGTCAGCAATTTTCTTTACATTATTAGTTTCTATTGGAGAATATACTTTTTCATTTACAAAGTTTTTTAAGTTGTAGTTTTTTAACTCTGCTTCGTTTTTAGGCTTTCTTCTTTTGCGGCTCATGTTCAGCTCAATCTAGATGTAAATTACTTTTTATTTTTTTTATGTGACTTAGTTTGAAAAAATTTTTCTTCATAATCCTTTTGAAGTGACTTCAATTCATATAAGATATTTTCTATATCTTCGGGTTGCTTAAGGATTATATCTAAGACATCGCCCTCCAGTATTTCTGGTGATGTTGTTTTTTCCAAATCTACATACTGGAACGGCACAACAGGTTTGTTAAAACCCTTTAATTCAATAGCTTCTTGGGCCTTAAATTTAAAATCTTTTTCTAAAAGTGTCTTTGTTTCAGGAGCAACTAGTATCTTTTTGGGCTGACATATGGATTCTAACCTAGAGGCTAAATTTACGGTACTACCTAGC
>QOQI01000022.1 GCA_003332035.1 Paracoccaceae bacterium | reverse complement strand
GAAGCTGACTTATCTAGATTTATTGATCAAGAAAAAGATTTTTTTGGTAAAGAAAATATGGAAAATAAAGGTGTTCGAACAAAGTGTGTGACCCTCATAATAAATGGACCAGACGATGCAGATCCATGGGGGCGAGAAGCATTGTACTTATCAGATGGCACAAAAGTTGGACGTTTGACTTCAGGCGGTTACTCAGTTGTTTTTGGTAAATCAATTGGAATGGGTTACGTTCGGCCAGACCTGGCCATCCAAGGTCAAAAACTTAAGGTGAAAATGTTCAACTCTTTGTGGGATGTGGAAGTCACGTGTGACAGCCCTTATGATCCTAAAAATGAGACAATTAGAAAAGATGGTTAATCTGTTCATTAAGTTGTTGATATGGAAGACTTAGAAGCTAAGCACTAATTCCCCTGATAAGTTAAAGATAAAAAAGGGTTTTTTTGAATGTCACAAACGATATCGAGTGTATTATCTACGCATTTATCTGACACGAAAGCTATTGGTGCCTCAAATAGAGAGTGGCTCACATATGGTGGTTTACGAGAATTAACGAAGTCGGTCCAGACAACTTTGCGTGAAAATGGAATAGCGAAGAAGGATCGTATTGCAATCGTTTTATCCAATGGTCCAGCAATGGCGAGTGCCTTTGTAACTATTGCTCAGTCTGCAATCACTGCACCATTAAACCCTAGTTATCGTGAAGATGAATTCGCTTTTTATATGGACGACTTAAAAGCCAAAGCAATAGTGGTGAGTAAGGATTATGATGGCGCTGCTGTGTCAGCGGCGGAGCGATTGAAAATCAAAATTATACGTCTTGTGGAAAGCGAGAAAATAGCAGGTTTATTTTCACTAGACGTAGAAAAGGATGGAGATATTGTTGAAGAAGAAGCAGTAAATGAAAATGATATTGCTTTGATCCTTCATACTTCTGGAACAACATCTAAGCCAAAGATTGTGCCCTTACTACAATCAAATATAGTAGCATCAGCTTCAAATATTGCACAATCTTTATCCTTATCCTCCTCTGACAGATGTATGAACGTTATGCCTCTTTTCCATATTCATGGTCTTATTGCTGCTGTTTCAGCATCCCTATCCGTCGGAGCCTCGATTTGGTGTTCGCCGGGCTTCAATGCTCTTTCTTTCTTTTCTAATTTAGATGAGGCGAAACCAACTTGGTACACTGCTGTTCCGACAATGCATCAGGCTATTTTAGCTCGCTCAGGTCGAAATGCTGAAACCATAAGAAATAATCAACTGCGATTTTTAAGATCTTCTTCTGCAAGTCTACCAACACAAGTTATGGGTGAGCTTGAGAATTGTTTTGGTGCTCCTGTTATCGAAGCTTATGGAATGACAGAAGCGACCCATCAGATGTGCTGTAACCGTTTGGACAAACAGAAACCTGGTTCAGTTGGTATACCTGCTGGCCCTCTTGTTAAGATTGCCCATGAAGTTGATGACTGTCTAATACAAGGCACTGGCGAAGTTGTTATTTCCGGTGATAATGTAACTCCAGGCTATGAAAATAATTTAGAAGCCAACGAAAAGAGTTTTTTTCGAATTAATGGTGAACGCTGGTTTCGTACAGGAGATCAAGGTGCATTTGATAAGGATGGTTTTTTATACTTAACCGGGAGGTTGAAAGAAATAATAAACCGAGGTGGTGAAAAGATCTCTCCGTTAGAAGTAGACAGCATTCTATTGGATCATCCTGAAATTAACCAGGTTGTTACTTTTGCTTTGCCGCATCCTAAGTTGGGAGAAGAAGTTGCAGCAGCAGTTGTTCTATCTTTGGGTAGTAAGTCGGCTGAGAAAGATTTAAAAGGCTTTGCTAGGGAAAGAATGGCTGAATTCAAAGTGCCTCGTAAAATTGTTATATTGGACGAAATTCCAAAAGGAGCAACTGGTAAAATGCAAAGGATAGGAATGGCGGAAAAGCTAGGCCTTTTATAAGGAAAAACTATGAAAATTTGTATTTTTGGCGCAGGTGCAATTGGTGGATACATGGGGGTAAAATTGGCTCAAGTAGGAGCCGATGTCAGCTTGGTGGCACGCGGGCCTCACTTGGAAGCTATGCAAAAAAATGGATTGAGGCTGATCGAAGAAGACAGCGACATTACTGTTCCTGTAAAGGCTTCGGAAAATCCAGGAGATTTAGGTTTTCAAGACTATTTAATTATTACTTTAAAGGCTCATTCTGTTTCATCAATAGTTGATAAAGTTAAGCCATTGGTGAATGAAAAAACTACAATTGTGTCTGGTGTGAATGGTATTCCGTGGTGGTATTTTCATAAATCTGGTGGTGAATTAGAAGGTACAAAATTAGCTTCTGTTGATCCAGGGGAATTGCAGTGGAATTCTTTTGGTCCGGATAAAGTCTTGGGTTGCGTTGTTTATCCAGCGGCAGAAGTATTGGAACCTGGCGTGATAAAGCATATAGAAGGAAATCGATTTTCTTTGGGTGAGCCTGATGGATCAAAATCCGAACGAGCCTTAAAGCTTTCGAACGCACTGATTGCGGCGGGGCTAAAGGCACCCGTGCGTCCCAGATTAAGGGATGAAATTTGGGTAAAATTATGGGGAAACCTATCTTTCAATCCTATTTCAGCCTTAACTTCCGCAACTTTAGACGTGTTGTGTACGGATATTGGTACTAGAGAAGTAGCACGAAAAATGATGCTTGAAGCGCAGTCAATCGCAGAAAAACTTGGTGTTAAATTTCCCATAGATGTCGAAAGGAGAATTGATGGTGGTGCTTCTGTTGGGGCACATAGAACTTCCATGCTGCAAGATCTAGAACAGGGGCGCCCGATGGAAATAGACGCACTAGTTACTTCGGTTCAAGAGTTGGGACATATAACTAAGACACCAACTCCTGTAATAGATATTGTTCTGAGTTTAATAAAATTAAGAGCAAAGTCAGCCAATCTTTAGTAAGATATTAAGGGGCTTTAAATAGTAAGAGGTCCATTAAAAAAGCCCCAAAAAGATCAATTTTTGGGGCTTTCAAGAGAGAGTTTCAATATTTATTGTTATTCGTCATTTTTTTCTTTTTTATCTTCTTTGATTTCTTCGCCTGTCTCTTGGTCTACTACTTTCATCGACAAGCGTACTTTTCCTCGATCATCAAAACCGAGTAATTTTACTTTTACTTCCTGTCCTTCTTTTAGCACATCTGACGGATGATTGATGCGCCGGTTTTCTATTTGACTAACGTGCACTAACCCATCCCTCTTTCCAAAAAAATTAACGAAGGCCCCAAAATCGACAACTTTAACGACTTTTCCAGTATATATTTCGTTAACTTCTGGCTCAGCTACAATTGAATGGATCATATCATATGCACTCTTTATCGCGTCTGCATCATTGGAAGCAATTTTGATTTGCCCATCATCATTTATATCGACTTTAGCGCCAGATGTTTCAACTATTTCTCTAATAACTTTTCCTCCTGATCCTATTACCTCTCGAATTTTATCGGTAGGAATTTGCATAGTTTCAATTTTTGGAGCATGAACCGAGAAAGAGCCAGCTTCAGAAATGGACTTAGACATCTCATCTAGTATGTGCATTCGGCCATCTTTAGCCTGAGCAAGAGCATTTTTCATAATATCTGAGGTAATCCCAGCAACCTTGATATCCATTTGAAGTGAAGTGATCCCATTTTCAGTACCGGCCACTTTAAAATCCATATCACCGAGGTGGTCCTCGTCGCCTAAAATATCTGTCAAAATTGCATACGAACCTTCGTCTTCCAAAATCAAACCCATTGCGACACCAGCAACTGGAGCTTTGAGTGGAACACCAGCATCCATCATTGAAAGAGAACCCCCGCAGACCGACGCCATAGACGATGATCCATTTGACTCAGTAATTTCAGATACAAGACGAATAGTATAAGGAAAATCTGTCGCAGCGGGTAAAACAGCTTGCAAAGCTCTCCAAGCTAACTTTCCATGCCCTACTTCCCTTCGGCCAGGAGGTCCTACTCTGCCAACTTCTCCCACTGAATATGGAGGAAAGTTATAATGCAGTAGAAAGTTTGAACGAGAATTACTATGTAATGCATCGATTATTTGTTCATCGTCTCCTGTACCAAGTGTGGTCACCACAAGCCCTTGAGTTTCGCCTCTTGTAAAAAGAGCAGATCCGTGAGTCCTTGGAAGAAAGCCAGTTTCACACACGATCTCTCGAACCTCTTTAGTGTTTCTTCCATCAATGCGTTTACCAGTTTTGACAACGTCTCCTCGTAGAATTGAAGCTTCAAGCTTCTTCATTGCCGACCCAAGGTTCGGATCTTCCAATTGTTCTTCAGTAAGGCTGTTCTTGATAGTTTCTCTGGCTTCTGTGACTGCAGCGACCCTCTCTTGCTTATCTTTTAAAGCAAAAGCAGTTCGCATTTTTTTTTCGCCTGCCTTTTTTACAGCAGAAAAAAGAGCTGAATAGTCTGGAGCTTTAAAATCAAAAGGTTCTTTTGCCGCATCTTCAGCCAATCCAATTATGAGGTCTATAACAGGTTGAATTTGTTCATGAGCAAAATTTACAGCTCCTAACATCTCATCTTCGGTTAATTCATAGGCCTCAGACTCTACCATCATAACAGCGTCTTTTGTTCCAGCTACAACTAAATCTAAACGCTGTTCGGGGTTTGTCCTAAGTTGATCCATATCTTCAACCTCTGGGTTTAGGACATACTCTCCGTCAACGTAACCTACCCGTGCAGCTCCTACTGGCCCCATGAAGGGTACTCCAGAAATAGTCAAGGCAGCTGATGCGGCAATGAGAGCGACAATGTCGGGGTCGTTAACCAAATCATGGGAAAGTACAGTGCACATTACTAAAACTTCGTGTTTGAACCCTTCGACGAACAATGGACGCAAAGGTCTGTCGATTAAACGTGCAGTAAGTGTTTCTTTTTCAGAGGGTCGTGCCTCCCTCTTGAAAAACCCACCTGGTATCTTTCCTGCAGCGTAATATTTTTCTTGATAATGTACTGTAAGTGGAAAGAAGTCCTGCCCTTCTCTCATCTCTTTAGCAAAAGTTACATTTGCCATTACCGAAGTTTCACCCAAGGTTGCAATTACAGTACCGTCCGCTTGGCGGGCTACTTTTCCAGTTTCTAGGGTGAGTGTTTCCTCACCCCATTCCATAGTTTTTTTAAATTCTTTAAACATCTTTTCTTCCTAAAATGGCCCAAAGGCCTTTGACGTAGAGGGCGGATTCCCTCTGACCCTTTATCTTATATGCCAGGCGCTGGGTCTCGGCGCCAGATTTCAGATGAGTGGCACCTATATTAGTTTGAACTAAAAGGAAATGCTTTATTCAAATGCTATTTGCTTGAATAGAAAAAGCCGCTTAATTTCAAAGCGGCTTTGTCCAAATTATACATTAATTTTAACGACGTATACCAAGCTTTTTAATAATGGTTTGATAGCGCGCTTCCTCTTTACCTCTAAGGTAGTCTAAGAGCTTTCTTCTTTGAGCGACCATTTTTAACAGCCCGCGTCGGCCATGGTTATCTTTATGGTGTTCTTTAAAATGCTCAGTCAAAGTATTTATTCTTGATGTCAAAATAGCAATTTGAACTTCTGGTGAACCAGTATCATCTTTTTTTGTGGCAAATTCGCTAATAACTTTAGCTTTTTCTTCAGTAGTTATCGACATCTGTTCCTCCTTTTACGTAAAAAGTTAATGGCATAAGCCAGGATGTCGTCCAGCAAAGCCCCAAAAGGTAATTATAAGAATGCGTCCCTATATTATTTCTTTTTGCTTGGAAAGTGCTAATAATCAAATGCTCATGTATTTATCGGGTTATTTTCAGAGTTTTTATCAAGTTGAAATTTTTTGAGTTAAATATGCATCGTTAATCAACCATTTTTTGGGTAAAATGTCATAAGAAATGTAGAGTGGGTGTTTTGGCTGGCCAACTTTTGAAATACCTAGGTGAAAAATAGGTTCACCACAATTTTTCAATAACTCCATTACATAGCGCCCTCGATCCAGATGAATTCCGTGATTGCCCCAAGCGGCGATTGTACAATCAGCCCACAGACAGCCATTGAGTATCGCCTCATTATTCTCATCACCAATCGGATCTTTCGCAGATTTCATTTTTTTTGGATCAGTATCTCTCCAAGCAAAAATATTGGTTACTCTGAAGGCACCGAAGGTTAAAGTTCGTGCTCTACGTTCACAGCGTTCAACTGTTGGATCGTTTTGAATTTCTGTAGCTGTGGAGGGATTGAGCATTACGAAATGCAACTTTTTTGCCTTTTCATTCCAAACGCGAGTGAGGCTATATCTATATTTTTCACAATTAGAATAAATTGCTTTGGAGTTTGCATCTCCTTTTTGATAATATTTTGTAATCAATTTTTTCTCGTTATGGTTTGAATACAGGCTAGTTCTCAGTATTGAAAACGCGTGAGGGATAAAATTGACTGTCCTCTACAGTTCCCAAAGCTAATGCTTTTCCATTAAATTGGATCCAACATTTTGTGTCTGATCCAACATTGTTGGAATTTACCCTGACTGATCTTCCATGTGCTATGTCACCAAGCTCTTTTTTACTGCATTGTACAAATGGTATGTCTTTTAAGCCAAGCTCTAAAGGTTGTAAAAGTTGAAATAAGGCAGATGAGTTTTGCAACTCTTCTATTCTGTCAATTGAGGTACAGCTTTCAACTTTAAATGGTCCTGACCAAATACGTCTCAGCCATTTTACATGGGCAAAGCATTGTAACTCTATGCCAAGGTCTCTGGCTATTGATCTAACATAACCACCTTTTCCGCATATCAATTGAAACAATGCATGGTCCTCATCAATCCGCTCCAAAAACTTTAAGTCTTTCACAAAAAGAGGGCGTGGCTTTAGTTTTAACTCTAAACCTTGACGAGCCAGGTCATAAGCCCGAGTGCCATTTACTTTTATTGCTGAGAAATTTGGCGGGGTTTGTTCGATAAGGCCAATATATTTTTGTAATATAGTAGAAATTTTGTTGTCGCATGGGCGTTTACTACTTGTGTGAATAATTTCGCCAGTTGCATCATCGGTATTCGTGGCTTCGCCAAATTTTACGCAAAACTGATATGATTTTAATTCATCCATTATGTATGGAATAGTTTTTGTGGCTTCCCCCAAAGCTATTGGGAGAACACCAGTAGCATCAGGATCTAACGTGCCAGCATGCCCAACTTTTTTTGCATTAAAAGCCGACTTAATTTTATTCACAATACCGGTTGATGTAATTCCTGCGGGTTTATCTATAGTTACCCAGCCATTTATATTATTACCTTTACGCTTTGAAACCATGGGCGTTTATCTACTTTAAGACTGTGCTTGAAGACGTATATGACAAGATACTTCTTTCTGACTTTATAATGATTAAATCGACATGCAAATGTATTTCATTTCCAAGTAGTCGTCTATGCCATGGTGACTTCCCTCTCTCCCCAGACCAGATTGTTTTACACCGCCAAAAGGAGCAACTTCTGTTGAAATAATTCCTGTGTTAACTCCTACGATTCCATATTCTAAAGCTTCCGCGACTTTGTAGACACGGGTCAAATCTTTGGCATAAAAGTATGATGCTAGGCCAAAAATAGTATCGTTTGCTAATTCGATTACTTCATCTTCATTTTCAAATTCAAAAAGAGGTGCGAATGGACCAAATGTTTCTTCTTTAGAGACAAGCATATCTTTTGTCGCTTCAGTTACAATTGTTGGGGTTAAAAAATTACCTGCTCCTTGAACTACTTCCCCTCCCAAGATGACATTTGCTCCCTTGGACTTTGCATCTGCGATATGTTCTTGCACCTTCTTTATTGCTTCAATGTTTATTAAAGGCCCCAGTGCGGTTCCATTGGTCAAGCCATCACCAACTTTCATTTTAGAAACTGCTAAAGATAATTTTTCTGCAAATTCTTTATAAACACCAGACTGAACATAAATTCGGTTTGCGCAAACACATGTTTGCCCATTATTTCTGAACTTACACAAAATTGCTCCTTCAACGGCAGCATCAATATCTGCATCGTCAAATACAATAAATGGGGCATTACCTCCAAGCTCCATCGAACATTTCATAATTTGTTCAGAAGCTTGTTTAAGTAAAATTCTGCCTACTTCGGTAGAGCCTGTGAAAGTAAGTTTTCTAATAATTGGGTTTTCGCAGAACTCTTTTCCAATGTCGGAGGAGCGGGAAGATGGAATTATTGATAAAATCCCTTTTGGAAGGCCAGCTCTATCTGCTAAAACGCCCATCGCTAATGCTGATAATGGAGTTTCGGCAGCAGGCCGTGCAACAAAAGCACATCCAGCCGCAAGTGCTGGGCCTGCTTTTCTCGTAATCATTGCGTTGGGAAAGTTCCATGGTGTAATAGATGCTGCTACTCCAATTGGTTGTTTTAAAACGGTAATTCTTTTATCAGCTTGGTGACCCGGTATTGTTTCACCGTAAATCCTTTTGGCTTCTTCCGCGAAAAACTCTATAAAAGATGCCCCATAACCAATCTCTCCTTTTGCTTCCTCAAGCGGTTTTCCTTGTTCAGCAGTTAAAATGGTTGCCAAATCTTCTTGGTTCTCCATCATCAGATTATACCAAATACGCATAATGTTACTGCGCTCTTTGGCGGGTCTATCAGCCCATATTTTCTGGGCTTTTTCAGCTATAGAAATAGCCTCTGCTGTCTGGGCCCGCGATATATCTGAAACATCGGCTATAATGTCACCGCGAGCCGGATTATAGACTGGAAAAGTTTGCGCATTGTCACCTTCGCACCACTCACCAGCTAAGTAACCTTTGGTAGCCACAAGAGTAGGGTCTTTTAGCAAAGATTGCAGGTTTGTCAGATCGTCCAGCATTCTAATTCTCCAATTTTTTCTTTACATAACAAAATCAATTCTGCCTTAATTTGTCTATAGCGGTGTTTATTGAGATGACAATTACAAATGAAAATGACGAAGCATATGCAAATGCAGCCTTCATAAATAATTCAGAAGAAATAGTTTCAGAGTGGACTAAAAAAGCTGAGTACTTTAGAGTTAATAAGCTTGAGAGTGGAACAGCGGAACTAGATATTCCCTATGGTGACTCTAATCGACAAAAATTTGATATTTTTCAACCCAATACCAAACCTCTTGGTACAGTTATATTTATCCATGGCGGCTACTGGATTGACCTTGATAAGTCATATTGGTCTCACTTTGCATCTGGTGTTTTAGCTAACGGGTATAGATGTGTAATTCCGTCCTATGATCTATGCCCGACTGTGAAAATTTCGGATATTACTGGCCAAATCAAAAATTTGGTGTGCTATGTTTTGGAAAAGTATGATGGAATGATTTCTTTAGTTGGTCATTCTGCGGGTGGCCATTTGGTTTCAAGAATGATTTCTATTGACCAGTGGAACATCTCTAAATTGAGATCAGATTTACTAAAAAGATTACACCATGTGGTGGCAATCTCACCAATTGCAGATTTGCGACCGCTTTTAAAAACAAGCATGAATAATAAATTTCACTTGAACCAACAGACTGCTGAAAAAGAAAGCCCTGTATTCCATACAAAAATGGATATCCCTTTTACTATACTTGTTGGAGAAAATGAAAGGCCTGCCTTTTTATCACAGGCTGAATATCTAAGGGAGGCTTGGTCCTGTTTGAAAATAATAGCTAAGGGGAAACATCATTTTAACATATTAGATGATCTCGAAAATGAAAGAAGTGAATTAGTTAATTTGTTGACCAAGATTTATGGATAATTTCTCGATCTGTGCTTTGGCAACTTTAAAATTTTGATTCATGCAATCATCGCCGCAATTTTTCATGTTCGAAGCGTTGTTTAGATACTTTTTCGTTTTTATCCGAAACACGTTGGTTTTTTTGTGATTTAGCAACATAATCCAAATGTGCTTCAATTGCTTTCCTCGCTGCATCGGGATCTCTTTTCTGGATAGCATGGTTAATTACTTCGTGTTGGGTCAGAAGCTCAAAGCGAGTAGTTCTTTGCTGAAACATTTTTTGTCTGTTATAAAAAACCCCGTTGCGGAGCAATTCGTACATCGAACGCATCATGTGGAGCATGATAACATTATGACTAGACTCGATTATGGATAAATGAAAATCAGCATCCAACCTTGCTTCATCGGTTGGATCTTTTTTCTTATGAGCTGCTTCCATCTTATCAAAAATTGTTTGTATGACTTGTAAATCGGTTCTTGAGCCATATTTCGCCGTTCGCTCAGCAGCGAGCCCTTCTAAATCCCTACGAAAAGTTATGTAATCATCTACCGACTCTTCATGAGAACTGAAGAGTTCGATTAAAGCAGGTGAAAAAGCGTTACCAAGAACATCGGCAACAAATATTCCTGCATTTGCTTTTGAAACAAGCAAACCTTTTTTATCTAAATTGGCGATAGCTTCTCTCAAGCTTGGCCTGGACACACCAAAACGTTCAGCCAATTCTCTTTCTGAGGGAAGTCGATCTCCAGGCCTTAAGATTCCCCGTAATATCAACTTTTCTATTTGGAGTGTTACTGACGAAGACAGTTTTTCTGTAATTATCTTTTGGAAAGGCATAAAAGGTCCAATAAATCTCTTGATGGTATACTATGATAAATCTCTTTTCATGAAAATAGAGTAAGTGTTTTCAAAATAATTTCCATATGGTTCGCAGAATTCAAATTCAAAACGTTTGTACAATTTTAAGGCACTGTCTAACCCGATACCCGTTTCAAGCTTTAGAGTTTTTAAGTTCAATTCTTTGGAAGTAAGCAATATTTCTTTCATTATTAGAGTTGCTATCCCATTTCCTCGAACATTTGGCTCGACAAAGAATGACTTTAACTCTCCGTAGTCAGGCTTGACCTTTAAAGCACCACAGCCATAGTATTTTTCATTTTGCCTCGCCCCAAAAAAGTGAATATCCGAAGAACACAATTCACTAATTGAGAGATAGGAGTTAGTTTCTTCTGGATAAAGATTTTTCATTAATTGATGACTAGATAAAAGAAGATTATTTATATCTGGATGTCTTGGAGACGCGTATTCTATGGATATTGCCATCGATCTTTACCTAGTTCATCAAATTTAAATAATTGCAACATATTGTGTAAAATAATATAAACTGTACGATATGGGGTAGTCATGATTAGTCTCAATATTTATTACTATGCAGGGAATTACTAAGGAATCGTTCTAATTGCAATTTAGCAAACTACGTTTATCAGGCTTTAAAAGCTTTGTGGATCCTACAGAACTGGTTATCAAAGATGGATTAACCGGGGTCGTTGGCCCTAATGGATGTGGAAAATCTAATTTACTGGAAGCTTTACGATGGGTGATGGGAGAAAACCGTCCAACAGCCATGCGAGGTGGTGGAATGGAAGATGTGATCTTCGCTGGTGCTGCTACAAGGCCTGCCCGAAACTTTGCTGAGGTTGCCCTGCATTTGGATAACTCAGAACGTTCAGCACCCAGCGGGTTCAATCATGAAGACAGTTTAGAAATTGTTCGACGAATTACCCGTGAAGCAGGTAGCGCATATAAGAATAACGGTAAAGATGTTAGAGCACGCGATGTGCAAATGTTGTTTGCTGATGCTTCAACAGGAGCACATTCTCCAGCATTAGTTAGGCAAGGGCAAATAGCAGAATTAATTAATGCAAAACCAAAAAACCGTCGTCGCATCTTAGAGGAGGCAGCCGGTATATCAGGGCTTTATCAGCGTCGTCATGAGGCTGAGCTTAAACTAAACGCTGCTGAAACAAATTTATTGCGTGTTGAAGACGTTTTGGAGCAATTAGCAAATCAGTTAAGCCAGCTCGCTCGCCAAGCGAAACAAGCAGCAAGATACCGTGTTCTTGGTGAACAATTGCGTGAAGTAGAAGGTACGCTGTTGTATCGTAGATGGAAGGATGCAGATGCTGCAAATTTTGAAGCTGATAATCAGTTGACTGAAAAGACCAAGATTGCGTCATCAGCGGAAGCTATTGTTGCTAAGGCACAACGAATTCGAGAAGTTACCAGTGAGAATGTACCTCCATTGCGAGAGGAAGCATCCATTATAGGTGCGATGCTCCAGCGATTGATAGTGGAACAGGAGACTTTAGAAGAACATGGGCGTCAAGCAAAAGAGCGAATTGAAACACTGTCTTCTCGTATAGGACAATTGGGTCAAGATATTGATCGTGAGAACAGCCTGAATGACGACGCTGGAGAGACAATTGATACTCTATCAAAAGAACATGATGACTTAAAAATTGCGCTGAGCACACATGGTGAGAAACTTGAAAGAGTTTCTTCTGAGGCTCAAGAGGCATCAACTGTTTTGAAAGATAGGGAAATTAACCTGTCAGAATTAACCGAAGATTTTGCAAGGTTGGCTGCACGCCACCAGTCATCAGCGAGATTTATGTCGGATAGTGAAAATGCCTTGAGTAAAAATAATGAAGAAGCCTCTGATATGGAAATGAAAGTCTCTGAGGCATCCATAGAGCTAGAAAGAGTGAAAGAATTAGTTGAAGAAGTAAAAATAGAAGAGAAGATTGCAAAGGATAATGCCCATAAATGTGAAGAACAACTTTTGGATTTAGAGGAAAAACGCGCATCTTTGCAGATTGAAGAAGAGGCTGCAAATTTTGATCGCTCAGAGGTGGAAGGAGAGGCGAAGGCAATTCGAGCTGAATTTGCAGCTTTAGAAAAACTCATTGAAAAAAATTCTCAGGAAAAATCCCATATTATTGATGGAGTTCGTGTTGACCCTGGTTTTGAGAAAGCGTTCGGGGCAGCTTTATCTGATGATTTAAGAGCACCTTTATCCAATGATAGAGATCAAACGGGTTGGGTCCAATTAACTGAATATTCTCCTAACAAAAATAAGTTACCTGATGGTGTGAAATCTCTCTCTGATGTGGTAAAGATACCTACTGTATTAAACAGAAGACTGAAATATGTTGGATTAGTAGATCGTCAGCAAGGTGATAGTCTGCATGAGTCGTTAGAACCAGGACAGCGACTTGTTAGCTTAGAAGGTGATCTGTGGCGTTGGGATGGATATAAAATTTGTGGAGAAGATACCCAATCTACAGCCGCTTTACAAATTCAGCAGGTCAATACGTTTAAGGATTTAGGTACGCAATTAGATATTCTTCAAAAAAATATAGATATTAATCGTTCCAAACATGAAGAATTAGTGGCTAAACTTTCTGCAGTCGTGGATCATGAAAAAACTGCAAGGCAAGCCAGGCGAGACGCTGATCAGAGCGTGAATGATTCAGTTAGAAAGATGAATAAAGTAGAATCCGAAGAAAGTTTGCTAAAAGCCCAGTTAGAAAACCACCAAATATCAAAACGGCGTTTTGAGGAAGAGGCCCAAAATTCTAAAAGGCAAGTAGAGTTGGCAAAAAAGACTCTTGGCGAACTAGATGACTTAGACGCAATGCGAAAACAGGTTGATGATGTTAAGCTCACTGTGGAGGCGGCGCGATTAACGATGATGACAAAGCGATCGCTCCATGACGAAGTCAGGCGAGATGGCGAAATTCAAATTAAGAGGGCCCAAGAGGTACAAAAGGAAATAAGCGGCTGGACTCATCGACTTGAAACTACTGAAAAAAGAATGGCAGAGCTTATTGATCGTAAAAATAGCTCACAGTGGGAACTGGAAGAGGCATTAAAAACACCGGCCAAGATTGAAGATAAAAGAGAAAAGTTAGTTTTTTCGATTTCGGAAACAGAAAATAAGAAAGCTGAAACGGATAATGCATTATCTCTTGCAGAGACTCAGTTAAATAAGGCCATCAGCGACGAGCGTGAAGCAGAGCGAGTTGCATCAGAAGCTCGTGAAGATAGAGCTAGAAGTGATGCAAAATCTGAGGCGGCACGTCAAAATTTGGAGTTGGCGTCGGATCGAATTCGGGAAGCTCTGGGAATATCAGTTGAAAATCTGCTAGAGGAATTTCAAATTGATGGTGATGATCTACCGCATGCAGAAAGTTTAGAGGTAAAAGTAGGTCAGATAAAGCGACAGCGAGAAGCTTTGGGTTCGGTAAACCTAAGAGCGGAAGAGGATGCAAGAGAAGTTGAAGAAGAGTATGAAAAGCTTTTTGCAGAAAAGGCAGATTTAGAGCAAGCAATAAAGACTCTTAGGACAGGTATAGCGAGCCTCAATAGTGAGGGGCGCGAAAGACTTCTTACCGCCTTTGAGCAAGTAAACTTAAATTTTTCTATGCTTTTTAAGCACCTTTTTGGTGGTGGAGAGGCAAATTTAGAATTTGTAGAAAGTGATGACCCTCTCGAGGCTGGGCTGGAAATTATGTGTCAGCCACCTGGAAAGAAACTAGCAGCTTTGTCATTGCTATCTGGGGGAGAACAGACCTTAACAGCCTTGGCATTAATCTTTGCAGTTTTTCTGGCTAATCCAGCTCCAATTTGTGTTTTAGACGAGGTTGATGCTCCCTTGGATGACGCAAATGTGTCTAGATTTTGCGAGCTTCTTGATGAGATGTGTCGTCAAACTGATACACGTTTTATGATAATAACCCATCATGCAGTAACTATGTCTAGGATGGATAGATTGTTTGGCGTTACAATGCAGGAGCAGGGTGTGAGTCAACTGGTTTCGGTCGATTTGAAAAAGGCCGAAAGCTTAGTTGCCTAGGCAAAATTAAAGCAATTTGAGTAATTCACCGGTCGGCCATGCATCCGCTGGTAGTTTTAAGATCCTTTGTACTTTCTGCACAGATCTTCTAGTTTTTGCTCCAAGAATTCCATCGATTTCACCCACTTCGTAACCGAGTTTCTTTAACTTTACTTGTAAAAGCTTCATTTGATTTTTGTTTAACCCATTATCGGGATTGCCTGGGAAAAAGGGTGGAGAACCTTCAAGCTGATTTGCAAATTGGGCCGCAGTTAATACGTAGATGAAACTTTTGTTCCATTCAAAAAACACTTCAAAGTTGGAGTAAGTTAGAAATTTTGGCCCATTCCGACCTTGTGGTAAAATTAACGATGCAAATTCTAATTCGTCAGGCAACTCAGAGTACTTTCCCGTTATTCCGAGTTTTTTCCACTCACTTATAGATTTTATTTTGTCTGTACCGGTATCAAACCAATCTAGTTCTTGTGTTAAATTTATCTCCTGCAACCAAGGTTCATTAGGCTTCCACCCTAAACTTTTTAGCATTTTAGCGGCACTAAACAAAGCGTCACTCGCTGAGCTTTGAAGGTCTATTTTTCCATCGCCGTCGGCATCCACTCCATTTTCTAAAATGTCTTTTGGCAGCATTTGCACCATTCCAATTTCCCCTGCCCAAGCTCCCTTAGTCGTTCTTGGGTTAAATTTATTTTGAGCAAACAATTCTAACGCGGCGAAAATTTGGGGGCGAAAAAGAAGTGGTCGCCTACAATCAAAGGCTAGGGTTATTAATGCGTCAAGTGTATTAAAGTTACCCTGCACTGCTCCAAAATCAGTTTCTAAGGCCCAAAAAGATGCAAGAACACCAGGAGAAACACCATAAACCTCTTTTATTTCACTAAAGATGGAAGAATATTTTTTTAAATTATTAAAGCCATGAACAATTCGGTACTCACTCATCAAGCGTGGAGCGAATTCATTAAAAGGCTTAAGAAATATAGCCTGTGCTCGATCAGCTTCTAAAACCTTAGGATTGAGAGCCACGCCTTGCAGAAATGCTTCGATTTTTAGCTCCGTATGCCCAAGTTTAAGGGCTTCGTTTTTTATATCGTCAAGAAACTGACTAAATTTGCCTCCGCACTGCCCAAAAGCAGCAGAGTTTAAGATAAATATCAAGACTATCACTTTAACTACTAGTCGCATCTCGAAGGTTCTTTAGCGTAAATGGAGTTTGAAGGTTGAAACATTTATAGTTTAAATTGGTTAGGCACACTAGGGCAATACACGATCACAGTATGCACAAAAGAAATTGTTTGACAGATTTGATGAGTTAATTGCATATTTTTTGACAATCTAACAGTGCGGGGTTTTAATGAGTACCTTTTTATCAAAGGATGTGCTTGCTAGTTTAAAAGCTGCTCAAAAAACGAATTTAAAAAAGAAAAATCGTTTTCATGTCGAGTTTAATAAAGTCCGCTATCCTGTGCTACTTCTTAAACAAGGCGGTTTTTGTGTAGAAGCGGATATGGCTCCCGAGATCAGGGGACTAGTTGATTTGTATGATGGAGATGAACATTTACAACAATGTTTAATTGTTGCCTCTAAGGAAGAAAGTGGCGTTGTTCATTTTGAATTCAAGCGTCGGACAGCTACCACGACTGTTGCTCCAAAGGATTTCTATCAAGAAAAAAGCGTAGTAGCATTAATTTCCCATTCACTGTAAATCAGAAAAGGCGTTATCCAAACGTTCTACTGCCAGCTTAACATTTTCAGTTGTTGTGGCAAAATTAAATCTAAGAAAGCTACCACCATTTTGGCCAAATGTTGAACCTAAATTTGTCGCTATTTTAGCCGTGTTTTGCACTCTATTAACGAATTCTTTTTGCTCCATACCAGTTTTTGTAAAATCGACCCAAGCTAAATATGTTCCCTCTAATTTCATTATTTCTAGCCCCGGTATCTTTGAAATTGCGTTATCAAATATTTGCCGATTTTTATCTAAATATTTTATTAATTCATCGACCCAAACAGCGCCCTCCGGACTATAAGCAGCCTTTGCCATAAATAACCCGAAGCTATTTGGGCTTAGGCCAAATGCAGAAATCTTTATTGCAAATTTTTGTCTTAATTTTTCATCTGGTATTATTACATTACCAGTATGTGCTCCAGCAATATTGAAGGTTTTTGTTGTTGCAGTCATCATGACTAGCCTGTCGTATATGTCTTCATCTATAGATGTCATTGGAATATGGTTGGCCCCGGGGTAAACAATATCATGATGTATCTCGTCCGATATCAAAATTAGGTCATGACGCTTTGCAAAATCTGCTACTTCTTTTAATTCTTGCTTTGACCAAACGCGTCCCCCAGGATTATGGGGTGAACACAAAATAACGATTTTTTCTTTGCCAGTCATCAAATTATCGTAAGAATGAAAGTCAAATTCATATCGTCCTTTAGTTTTAACCAGAGGGCACTCTAAAATTTGACGATTAGCAGCTCTTATCACTCTAAAAAAAGAGTGGTAGATTGGAGTGAAAAGAACAATATGGTCGCCTGGGTTACTGAATGTTTCTATGCACATAGCGGCGCCATTAACCAAACCGTGTGTGCTAAAAATCCAATCAGTATTCAAATCCCAACCATGGCGGTTTTTCATCCACCACTGTATTGCTTTTCTGTAAGATGTGTCATCGCCGTAGTAACCATAGACCCCATGTCCAGATAGATTTTCAACTGCTTTTTGAATACATTCAGGTGGGCGGAAATCCATATCAGCAACCCACATTGGTATTCCATCTTTGGGTGATACGCCGTACTTACTTTCCATCATGTCCCATTTATCAGAGTGAGTGCCACGACGTTCAATTTTTTCATCAAAATTCATAAAATATGCCTAGAAATAGTCCCAGTCAAAATGGGTACTTAACATTGTCTTGCCCAATTGCACAGAGCCGTTGCGTTGAGGCTTATATTATCCTAGATGAATATAATGATTAGATCCATCGTTTTACATCCAGACGCACGGTTGAAAAAAAAATCTGTGGAAGTTGAAAACATAACTGATGCTTTAATTAAACTGGCAGAAGATATGATGGAGACGATGTACGATGCACCTGGGATTGGCTTAGCTGCTCCTCAGATTGGTGTGTTAGAACGTTTAATTGTAATGGATTGTGCTAAAAAAGAGGATGAAGAACCGGATCCAATTATTATGGTGAACCCCACAATAATTGCCTCTTCCGAAGAAAATAGCGTGTATGAAGAGGGATGCCTTTCTATTCCTGAGCATTTTGCAGAGATTACTCGACCAGAGTTTGTACAGGTTGAATGGATTGATTTAGGTGGCAAGCAACATTCTGAAGAGTTTAATGGTCTTAAGTCAACTTGTGTGCAGCATGAAATTGACCATTTGAATGGTAAATTATTTATTGACTATTTAGGGCCCATGAAACGTCAATTGATAACGCGTAAAATGCAAAAATTTAAGCGTGAAAAATTGCGCGGTGATGAGTAATGGCAGTCAAAAATTTTCTGAGTTGGCCTGATAAAAGACTTCGCACGAGAGCACATGACATAACGAAAATTACAGATGACATAATTTCTATCTGGGATGATATGATAGAAACAATGAATGCGATGCCTGGCATCGGTTTGGCGGCTCCACAAATTGGAATTGACTTGCGTTTAGCGGTGGTCGATGCGTCAGAAGCCCGGAATAAGCCGGTAAAACTAGCTAATCCTGAAATTCTCCAAGCATCTTTAGAGTATAGTGAGACAGAAGAGGCTAGTCCAAATTTGAAGGGTATATCGGCAAAAATTAAAAGGCCTAAAAAAGTTACTGTTCGATTTTTAAACAAAAATGGGTTTATAGATCGAAAAGATTTTACTGGGCTTTGGGCAACATCTATTCAACATCAAATTGATCATTTAAATGGTAAAATGTTCTTTGACCACTTATCCAAAGTAAGAAGAGATATTTTGCTCAGAAAGGCAAAAAAGAAGATATGAAGTTGGTTTTTATGGGAACACCAAAGTTTTCTGTTCCTGCTCTTCGTGCCTTGGCTAGGAGTAACCATCAAATATGTGCGGTTTATTCTCAACCACCGAGGCCCGCAGGGCGTGGTAAAAAATTTAAGTTAAGTGAAGTACACCAAGAAGCCCTTAATTTGGGTTTAAATGTCCATCATCCTGAAAACTTCAAATCTAAAAAAGACCAAACTATTTTTAGAGACCTAAAGGCTGACATAGCCATTGTTGTTGCTTACGGCCTATTACTTCCAAAGGAAATTTTGTCATCGCCGAAGCATGGGTGCGTCAATATACATGCATCTCTTTTGCCACGGTGGCGCGGTGCTGCCCCAATTCAAAGAGCAATTATGGAAGGCGATGATGAAACAGGTGTTTGCATCATGAAAATGGATGAGGGACTAGATACGGGTCCCATTTTATCTTCTAGTAAAATTCAAATCACGGAAAATGATACTGCAAAAATGTTGTCTGAAAGATTAAGTTTACAGGGAGCAAAACTTATTGTTGAGGCTCTTGACTCTCTTGCGGATCATAGTGCTAAGATCCAACCTACAATCGGTGTCACCTATGCAAAGAAGATCCATAAGTCTGAGGCAAAGATTGACTGGTTTTTATCTGCAGAAACTATTGATCGAAAAATAAGAGCTCTCTCTCCTTTCCCTGGGGCATGGACCGTAATAAACGGAGAGCGGGTAAAACTATTAAATTCAAAGGTTATAGATAAAGAAAGTGAGCCTGGGGTGGTTTTAGACAAGGGTTTTTCAGTTGCTTGTGGTCATAAAGCAGTCGAAATAACTGAAGCGCAGAGACCGGGTAAATCGGCTCAAAAGTCAGATGTTTTTCTACTGGGATTCAGATTGCAGCAAGGCAGTAAATTGGATTGATCTTAAAAATCAATTGCAATGCCTTTTTTCTCCCAATCCCCATATCTAACAGGTTCCACACCTTCACGGCCACCGAGTTCTTTCGGTAAATTTATTTCTTTTCTTTCTAACCGTCGCTTCTCAGCCTCTTTTAGTGCTCTCAAAGCTTCTGGGGGAAGTTCTTTATCTCTTTCAGGCATATAAACTTTCCTTGATCCTAATAGACTGATATAGCGGCGTCAAAATTCTTTCAAGAAAGTTTCTGAATGAATCCTTCCAAGACTAAACCGCGTTTCGTTGCTATAGATATTCTAAATGAGATTTTAGGGAACAAAAAAAGTTTCCATGAGTTAAGGGCTCTTGGGGTTCTTAAAAACCTTAAACCTAATGAAAAAGCTTTTGTCCAACGGTTAGTGATGGATACTTTGCGCAACTTAGATCGTTGTGACAGGCTCTTGGAAAAATACCTTAAAAAAGATCCTAAATTAAGGATAAAAAATATTCTACGGCTGGGCTTGACCGAACTAGCAACTGGCGGTGCATCTCATGCAATTGTTAACGAGGCGGTCAATTATGCAGCTTCAAATAAAACAAGCAGGCCAATGAAGGGCTTGGTTAATGCAGTATTGAGAAAGTTATCATCACAAGGAATCGAGGAATGGAACAAAGGCGAAAGTATTTCCAGATTACCAGAGTGGTTAAGGGGTCCTCTAATCAACGCTTATGGGAAGAAAACCGTAATCGAAATTGAAAAAATACAAGGCTTTACACCACCAATAGATATCACCTTAAAAGATTCATCTAAAATTCATAACTGGGCTAATGAGTTAGACGGTAGAATTGTCTTTCAAGAAAGTATTCGTCTGGAAAGTGGCAAACAAATATCTGCTTTGCCAGGTTTTAAGGAAGGAGACTGGTGGGTGCAAGATGCAGCAGCATCTATTCCAATTCGGCTATTAGGGAATTTAAGTGGTAAAAAAGTACTAGATTTGTGCGCCGCCCCGGGTGCAAAGACACTTCAGCTCGCTTCTCTTGGAGCTGATGTTACGGCTGTGGATATTTCAGCTAGTCGCTTAGAATTATTGCGCGAGAACTTAGAAAGGTGTGGGCTTAGAGCAAATATAATAGAAAGTGATGCTTTCAATATTGTTGATAAATTTGACATCGTATTGCTAGATGCCCCTTGCAGTGCAACTGGAACAATTAGGCGTCATCCTGACCTAGTCTATTGTAAAGATGGGTCTGATTTTTTTGAGTTAATTGAAACTCAGTCTAAATTACTCGATCACGCCTCTTCAATTGTAGAGGATAACGGGCTTATTATATATGCCACATGTTCTCTATTGCCGGATGAGGGTGAGTGTCAAATTGAGGAATTTCTAACCCGTAATGACCAATTTGTAATAAAAAAGCCAAATGAAATAGGCAAAATCATTCCTGATGCTTGGATTATGAACTTGGGTGATATTAGGATTACTCCGGCCAGTTCGAATGAAAAGGAGGGATTAGATGGCTTTTATATATGTTATTTGCAAAAAAAACCAAATAAACCCTGAAGAAAGTTAAATTTGCGGATGTAAAAAATTCGTAAGAACTAAGACCATTTATTTTAGAAAATGAGCCAAATTTGAGTTTTGTTACCGCTTTTACAGACAAATT
The DNA here is from genome assembly GCA_003332035.1 of Paracoccaceae bacterium. Lineage (GTDB taxonomy): Bacteria > Pseudomonadota > Alphaproteobacteria > Rhodobacterales > Rhodobacteraceae > Salinivivens. The sequence goes on along the minus strand of QOQI01000022.1, from coordinate 1,650 downwards.
TTATGCTGTTCTGATTTGTAAGTCCAAGTCTGATACAGAATTTATTCTTGAAACAGAGCCGCGTTCACTTGGTAAAATATCTGCAGGTCGCCAGATGGTCGAGGGAAAAATTAACTTGGTGGGCCAAGTTATCCAGAACACTGACGAAGTATGGAATTTGAAAACTAACGAAAAAGATTTTGAAAATAAACTGCATAGTTTTGACTGGGTGGATGACTTGGCTGCCTTGAGTAGTGTAGAGGCGAGGCAGTTTGCGCAAAACTGGTTATTTTCTTGGATGAAGAAGTATAGTTCTGGTGTTGGTCCTGGTTGGACACCAGAATTAACGGGAAGGCGTTTAGTTCGTTGGGTGCATCATCATTTATTTCTTACGCAAGGATTTTCTGAAAAAAAACTCAAAAAATTTAATCTTTTATTAGCGAGGCAAGCAAAATTTTTATCGAAAAGAGCAATGAAAACGTCAGAGGGGTTACCTAGATTTGAGGCTCTATTAGGTTTGATATATGCAGGGTGCTATCTAAAGAATATGGAGAAATTTATAGAACCGGCTACTGTTGCGCTCGCTGATGAATGCCATCATCTAATAAATAGTGAAGAAATTGTATTCTCCCGAAATTCTCAAGATATTTTGAATATATTCACAATTTTAATTTGGGCAAAACTTGCACTTAAGGATTCCAATTGGAACCCATCTGTTACCCATTTAGAGACAATAGAAAAACTAGCTCCGGTTCTTCGTAATCTAAGACATTCTGATGCTGGCTTGCCAAGATTTCACGGTAGTTGTGGCGACGTCGATGGCCAGTTAGATCAGGCGCTAAGTAATGCTGAAAGTCGAAAAACCTCACTAAGTGAAACAAGTGTTGGCTTTGCAAAGTTGTCAAATTCTCGAACTACTGTAATTATTGACGCTGCACCACCTCCCATGGGTAAAAAAGCAGTGAAAGCTGATGCTTCTACTTTAGCTTTTGAAATGGTTTCAGGCCAAAGAAGGGTTTTCACGAGTTGCGGCCCTGGATATCTTTTTGGTTCAGACTTGAGTCTTGTTGGTCGCCAGACGAGTTCTCATTGCGCGGTTTATATTGAAGACCGGAACAGTAGCGAGTTCAGTAGTGTAGAAGGTTGGTTTAAAGCGTCAAAAAAGATGATTATTAACGGACCTAGTACTGTACCAAAAGAAATTTCCAATCATGAAGGCGCAGGTATTTTTGAGGGCGCACACGATGGTTTTGTTCAAAGCTATGGCCTAACTCATGTTAGAAAATTAAAGCTTTCTCAAGATGGTTATACTTTTGAGGGAGAGGATTTGATGATAGCAATCGAGGATTCTCACAAAAGGCAATTTGATAAAGTTTCTAAAAAGAACAGAAATGACCAACTGTCAGTAAATGCTGCGTTTCATTTGCATCCAAATGTCGTGGTGCGTTTGGATCAAGAAAATAATCGTATAAGCTTGGCTCTGAAGAACGGTGAAGTATGGATTTTCAATCATGGTTCGGATTTACGTCTGCAGTTGGAGCCTACTATTTTTTTTGAGAATGGTTTGTTCGAACCCCTTGAGTCAAAAAAGTTGATTTTATCTGCGGGTCTATTGGAGTACGGAACACGAATTAAATGGTCTCTAACTAGAGCTCTTGATAAAGATTTGTC
>QOQI01000021.1 GCA_003332035.1 Paracoccaceae bacterium | reverse complement strand
AGTGTCGAAATTTTAGAAGAAAAAAAATTAGAAGAGTTAGGGATGAATGCACTCCTTGGAGTTGGGCAAGGATCAGCCAACCCAAGTAAAGTTGTTGTAATGTCTTGGAAGGGTGCATCTGAGAGTATTAAACCATTAGCTCTGGTAGGTAAGGGTGTTGTATTTGACACTGGTGGTATTTCACTTAAGCCCGCAGGTGGCATGGAAGATATGACAATGGATATGGGCGGCGCTGGAGTGGTTGCTGGTACAATGCTGTGTTTAGCTAAGCGCAAGGCTAAAGCTAATGTTATTGGCTTGGTTGGGTTGGTTGAAAATATGCCATCAAGCACTGCTCAAAGACCAGGCGATATTGTAAAATCGATGAAAGGCGACACAATTGAAGTAATCAATACAGATGCAGAAGGGCGATTAGTGCTAAGTGATGTTCTTTGGTATGCTCAAGAACAGTTTAAACCTGCAGGCATTATTGATCTGGCAACATTGACTGGTGCAATTATAGTTGGCTTAGGATACGAAAATGCAGGGGTTTTTTCTAATGATGATGAATTTTGCAATTCATTTTTAAAAGCAGCAGGGAATGAGAACGAGGGGGCTTGGCGCATGCCTCTTGGTCCTGCGTACGACAAAAAGCTAAAATCTCGCTTGGCGGATATGAAAAATGTTGGTGGTCGTGATGCAGGGGCAATAACGGCCGCTCAATTTATAAAGCGCTTTATTAAGAAAGATATGCCTTGGATACATCTAGATATAGCTGGGGTGGCACATACTAAATCTGAAAGCACTTATGCACCCTCAGGTGCAACTGGTTGGGGCGTTATGAGTTTAAATCGTTTGGTAAGTGATGAGTTTGAAGAAAAGTAAATGAGTGAGGTGTTTTTTTATCATTTAACCCAAACACGGCTAGAAGTTGCACTTCCAAAAATATTAGAGCGTGCTCTCTCTGTAGACTGGTCCATCGAGTTAAGAACTGGTGTGGAAGCCAATTTAGGTGCCATTAGTGATGCCATATGGAAAGGACCAGAAGACAGTTTTTTACCGCACTGCTTGGAAGACAATGATAAACTGGAAGACTATCCGATAGTTATAAGTAAATCACCTTTGTTGGAAGTGCGAGATTGTCTTGTTGTTGTTGAGCGGGCCGAAGTAACGAAAAATGAAGTAGGAAAATTTAAAAGAGTCTGTTTGCTTTTTGACTCAAAAAATGAAGTTGAATTAACTAAAGCAAGAGAGTGTTGGAAAAGTCTTTCAGATGCTGGACTTGAGACTGTGTACTGGGCAGAAAATTGGGGAAAGTGGGAGAAAAAACAATAATTTATAATGTGTTGAGTGTAAATATTAATGTAAAAAGAAACAATTAAAAAGTGATGTCATACATTAAAAAAAATAAATTTCTACCACTGCTATTTATATTTAATAATATTTCTATTTGTTTGCTGAAAGTTTGATTTTTTCAAAATTTTGTTGAGCTTGTATCCAAAGTTTTTCTGCTCGATTGATCGCTTCATCAATTTCGGAAAACTTTTTATTCCAATTTTCTAAATCTTTAAGTTTTTCGACTGAGTAAAGATCCTGATCTGACAAAATATCTGCCACTTTTTTTCTCATATTCAGGAGCTTTTCTACTCTGTCTTCACATTTCTTTACTTCGGCTTTATAAGCCAGAAGTCTTTTTTGGTTTTCTTTCTTACTGTCTGAGTTTTTGGAAGCTTTTGAACGTTTGCCATATTTTTTTATCAAGATATCAGAGCGATAACTTTCGAGATCTTCTTCGTATGGACATACAACGCCATTTTTTACTAGCCATAATTTTTCAGATACTAATGATAATAAATGGAAATCATGGCTGACTAAAATAACAGCTCCGGAAAATTTTGTTAAGGCTTCAATAAGTGCCTCGCGGCTTTCTATATCAAGATGGTTTGTCGGTTCGTCTAATATCAATAGATGTGGATTGTCTAATGTTGCCAATAAGAGTAACAAACGAGCTTTTTGTCCTCCTGACATTGCCAGAACCTGTAATTCTGATTGATCAGAGCCAATTCCAAAACTACCTAATATTTTTTTTCTTTCTGATATACTTTTGTTGGGTCTAGCTCGCGATAAGTGATCAAAGGGTGTTTCATCTTTTCTTAACTCATCGGTTTGGTGTTGAGAAAAATATCCTATCCTTAATTTGGACGATCTAATAAGAGATCCACTCAATAGGGGAATTCGATCAGCTAATAACTTTGATAATGTTGACTTACCCTCACCATTTTTTCCAAGTAATGCTATTTTTTCATCATGGTCTATGCGTAAGTTTAGATTTGAAAGAACTGCTTTACCATTATAGCCTGTTGAACCATTCTCAATTGATAATAACGGCGAAGCCAGCTTGTCAGGAGATGGAAATAAGATTTTTCTCAGCGCTCTTTCGTTTGGTAAAGAAATAGTTTTTAGCTTGCTGAGAGCTTTTAATCTTGATTGCGCTTGCTTAGCTTTTTTTGCTTTGTAACGAAATCTGTCGACGAAAGATTGTAAGTGTTGTCGAGTTTTGTCTTGTTTTTTAATCTCTGAGAATTTGTTTTCAAGTTGCGCCATTCTAGTTTCGGCAAATTTTTCATAATTGCCTGAGTAATATGTCAAATTTTTATCTTCTAGGTGAAGTATAGAATTTACGCAATTATTTAGGAGGTTTCTATCATGACTAATAACAAGAACCGTATGCGGGTATGTGCCTAAGTAGTTCTCAAGCCAAATCGTTCCCTCCAAATCGAGATAATTAGTTGGCTCATCTAAGAGAAGTAAATCTGGCTGATTGAATAATACTGCTGCTAAAGATATTCTCATTCGCCAACCACCGGAAAAAGACTGGCACGGAAGGTGATTATCCTCTTCGTTAAAGCCAAGCCCTTTTAAAATAGTCGATGCTCTTGCTTCAGCAGACCAAGCCCCTATATCTTCCAGTCTTATCTGCATTTCAGCAATTTGATCTGGGTCTTTTTCAGTTTTAGCTCGCTTTAAAAGAGTTTCGCGTTCTTCATCGGCTGCTAAAATTGTGTCTATTACCGATAAATTATTTTCGGATACTTCCTGTTGCACATCGCCAATTTTAGCATTTTTTGGTATATTAATTTGCCCACTCTCTAATTCCAGATCTTCTTTGATTAAACCAAATAGAGTTGTTTTCCCGGTACCATTTCTACCAACAACGCCTACTTTATGACCAGAAGGAATAGTAATGTTCCCAGTGTCTAAGAGTTTCCGACCACCTATGCTAAATGAAATTTTTTCTATTTTGATCATTGAACCTGAGTAACAGTGAAAAAATCTTTTTAAAAGAAAAACACGCTAGAAATCTTTATTTTAAATATTCAAAATAATGCGCCTTTTAAATTTAGTTTTACCATGCTACTGGCTCCAATTAAAGAATTTTAAACTGATAAAAACGTTGGCAAAGAGGAGTTTTAGATGGGTTTAGAAAGAACATTCAGTATTATTAAACCTGATGCAACACGTCGCAATCTTACAGGAAAAATAAACGCTAAATTTGAAGAAGCAGGACTTAGGATAGTAGCCCAAAAGCGCATTCATATGACAAAGGAACAGGCTGGTAAGTTTTATGAAGTTCATTCTGAACGTCCGTTTTATGATGAGCTGTGTGAGTTTATGTCATCAGAACCTGTTGTTGTGCAGGTCCTTGAAGGCGTAAATGCTATATCCAAGAACAGAGAAGTTATGGGTGCAACGAATCCGGCAGACGCAGCTGTAGGTACTGTAAGAGCTGACTTTGCAGAGAGTGTAGGCGAAAATTCAGTGCATGGTTCTGATGCTCCTGAAACTGCTGCTGTTGAAATTGCTTATTTCTTTTCTGGAATAGAATTAGTCGGATAGTTCTTCAGGTAATATAAATATTTTTAATTTAAAATATTATGAATTTAAGATTGGTTTTGATTAGTTTTAAAACCAATCTTTCTATTTTACAAAACGGATAGATTACTGGCAAACTTACAAACGCTTCTAAAGGTTTCGTCAAATTTTTTATCCTCTAAAGTCAATGCAATTCTGACATGTCCTGAGGCAGCTTCTCCAAAGCTTTCGCCAGGCATGACCGCAATCTTCTCAGTATCTAAAAGTTCGTGAGCGAAACTTACCCCATTCATTTCCGTAGAGCGAATGTCAAGCATTATATACATAGCGCCTTGAGATGGTATGTGATCCAAATTGGGAAAATCTTTTAAAATATTCAGGGCAAGTTTCCGCCTTTGATTGAAAGGCCGAGATATCTTTTCTTCAAATTCCTTTCCTTGTTCTAAGGCAAAAATACCAGCGCGCTGTATGAAGCCAGGAACGCCGTAAGTCATATTTGTGGCTAAATCTATTGCCTTAGATATTATTACTTCCGGTCCTATTAACCATCCTAACCGAGAGCCAGTCATCGCATGACTTTTGGACAGAGATCCAACCACCAAAGTTCTCTCTGCCATATTCTCAATTTCACGTGGTGAAATATGTTTTCCTGTCCATATTTGGGTATCATAAACTTCATCGGAAATGACCCAAAGGTCATTTTTCTTTGCTACATCGCAAATATTTTTGATAGTGGCTTCATTATATACCACTCCAGTTGGGTTGTTAGGTGAGTTAATTAATAACGATTTTGTTTTCCGTGTCGCGTCGTCTAGTTGTTTAAAAGAAGGTTGAAAATAATTTTTCGCCGTTGTCACAATTCTTTTTTCGAGAGCTCCAACAGATCTAATCGTCGTGGGGTATGTTGCATAGAAAGGATCTATATATGCGGCTGTTTCACCTTCATCCAAGACTGCCATATGAGCAGCAAATAAAGCGGATTGTCCTCCTGGTGTTACAATAACGTTGTCGATCGAAGTTTTGACTCCAGTTTTTTCTTCTGTTCGATTTGCGATTAAGGCTCTTAATTCGGCAATTCCAGGAACCAAGGCATATCCAGTGTGCCCATTTAAAGCAGACTCATGCATTGCGTTGATTATGGCTGGATCTGTTCTTATGTCATGTTCACCGATACTAAGCTCTATAACGTCAATTCCGGATGCCATCATTTTTCTGGCTTTATAAAAAATTTCCCACCCATCGGATCCACCGCTGGTTATATTTTTGATACGCTTAGAAGGTTTCATGCTTTTATTCCGAATAAGAATTTTAGAATATTACGGTCGTTTATTTTATCTGATGTCAAATCAGAAATGAATAATTTACATACATTTGATAAATTTCCGTATTTATTTTTTTAGGACTAAAGTGATTTGTCATTTCCAAAGGTACTTGTTCTTGCTATTGCGGTCCCGTTAGATTTGAATAACCAAAACCGAATGATAAAAATTAAACTGCATAATACGCTTACTAGAAAAAAGCAGACTTTTGTTCCTTTAGATGAAAATAATGTCAGGCTCTACCTTTGTGGCCCGACAGTATATGATAGAGCTCATCTTGGAAACGCCCGTAATGTAATAATGTTCGATGTTTTGTACCGGCTTTTAATCGAAGTTTACGGAAACAATAGTGTAACCTACGTAAGAAATTTTACGGATATTGACGACAAAATTAATAATAAGTCTATAGAAAGTGGTCGGCCAATAAGTGATATAACCGCGGAAACAATTCATTGGTATTTGGAAGATATGGCAGCTTTGGGAAACTTAGACCCCAACTTTATGCCGAGAGCAACAGACTATATCCCTCAAATGATAAATTACATTGAACGGTTGATAGCCGAAGGTTTTGCATACACAGAAGAAGGACATGTTCTTTTTTCGGTTTCAAAATATAAAAATTATGGACAACTCTCCGGACGAAGTATTGGAGATATGATTGCGGGCGCTCGAGTGGAGATTGCTTCTTATAAGCGAGACCCCATGGATTTTGTGTTATGGAAACCTTCAGATCAGGACTTGCCAGGTTGGGAAAGTCCTTGGGGCAGGGGTCGGCCGGGTTGGCACATAGAATGTTCGGCTATGGCTCATGATTTGCTGGGGGCCACTTTTGATATTCATGGAGGTGGTAATGACTTACAGTTTCCACATCATGAAAACGAGATAGCGCAAAGCTGTTGTGCTTATCCTGAAAGTGAATTTGCTCGTTATTGGTTACATAATGAAATGCTTCAAGTAGATGGAAAAAAAATGTCTAAATCTCTTGGAAATTTTTTCACAGTTCGTGATTTACTTGATCAGGGATACGCAGGTGAAGTAATCAGGTTTGTATTTCTCTCAACACACTATAGCAAACCAATGGATTGGAATGCTTCGAAAGCATTAGAGGCGACAAGCATACTGAGAAAATGGCACGGTTTAATAAAAAATAATTCTGATATTATCCCTGTGCCAGAGGAAGTTGTGAAAAAATTATCTGATGACCTGAATACAGCTGGTGTTATTTCATTACTACATAACTATGCTAATAATGGGGAGATAGGAAAGTTAAAAGCCGCAGCAAATTTTCTAGGCCTTTTAACGGAGGAAATGAGTGAATGGTTTGCAGATGTCGATATGAGCTCTTTAGAAGACCTATTTATCGATTTCAGAAACCGGGCGATAGAAAGTAAAAATTTTAAAAATGTTGATGAGCTCAGATCTAAACTGACAGGTGCTGGAGTAGATGTTCAAATTGGAAAGTCAAATGTTTTGATAGTACCAAATGCGAGATTTGATCGCCAAAAGCTTGATGAAATAAAAATTTATTATGATTTAAATTAGGCCTCAAATGCAAAAAGAACGATTATATATTTATGATACTACGTTGCGTGATGGGCAACAAACCCAAGGGGTTCAATTCTCCATTGATGAAAAGCTTACCATTACTCGTTCATTAGATGGTTTAGGTGTTGATTACATAGAAGGTGGATGGCCAGGCGCTAATCCGGTTGATAGTGAGTTGTTTGACCGAAGGGAGGAAACGAAAGCAGTTTTTACTGCTTTTGGAATGACTAAAAGATCTGGCCGATCAGCTGCGAATGATGAAATTCTTTCTGCTGTGCTTAATTCTGGAACATCTGCAGTTTGCTTAGTAGGTAAATCTCATGATTTTCATGTTGAAAAAGCTTTGGGGATTTCTCTTGATGAAAATTTAACTAATATTTTCAGTTCAATAAATCATTTAGTTGATCAGAAAAAAGAGGTTATTTTTGACGCAGAGCATTTTTTCGATGGATTTAAGGATAATCCTGATTACGCCATTAAAACGTTAAAGTCTGCTTTAGATGGTGGAGCGAAATGGGTTGTTTTATGTGATACAAATGGTGGCTGTCTTCCAAGCGAAATAGGAAAAATAATTGAAGATGTTATAAAACAGGGGATCGCAGGCGATAACTTAGGTATTCACGCGCACAATGATACGGAAAATGCTGTGGCAAATACATTGGCAGCGATCGACGCTGGTGTGCGTCAAATACAGGGTACATTAAATGGTTTGGGGGAAAGGTGTGGAAACGCAAACCTAACTTCAATTATCCCAACTTTATTGCTGAAGCAGCCTTATAAGGATAAATTCGAAACAGGAATATCAATGAGTGCGCTATCGACCCTTACTCGAATTTCCCGTCAATTGGATGATATTATAAACCGAATTCCACTTAGGCAAGCGCCTTATGTCGGAGCTTCCGCTTTTGCACACAAAGCTGGACTTCACGCCTCTGCTATTGTCAAAGACCCAACTACATATGAACACATTGAGCCTTCTTTAATTGGTAACACTAGAATAATCCCAGTATCTAACCAAGCGGGACAGTCCAACCTAATCCGTCGATTAAATGATGCAGGTCTGAACGTAAAAAAACATGATCCGGCTATTGGCCGAATACTTGAGATTGTAAAAGAGCAGGAAGCTATTGGTTACTCGTTTGATACTGCTCAAGCAAGCTTTGAACTTTTAGCACGTCGTGAGCTGGGTGAGTTGCCAACTTTTTTTGAAGTTAAAAGATATCGAGTGACCGTTGAAAGACGTAAAAACAAGTACAATAAATTGGTAAGTTTGTCTGAAGCCGTCGTTGTGGTTAAGGTGGATGGTGAAAAAAAACTTTCTGCCAGTGAAAGTATGGATGAAATTGGTTCTGATCGAGGCCCCGTAAATGCTTTGTCAAAAGCTTTGACTAAAGATCTTGGAAGCTACCAAAAGCTTATTAATGACATAAAATTAGTTGATTTTAAGGTTCGCATAACGCAGGGAGGCACGGAAGCTGTCACGCGGGTTGTTATTGACAGTGAAGATGAAAACGGAGTGCGCTGGTCAACAGTTGGTGTGTCACCAAATATAGTTGATGCTAGTTTTGAAGCGTTATTGGATGCAATTAACTGGAAACTGGTCAGAGATACAAATTAGCAAAAATGTTATGACGTTTTTGCCGATTTTTTGATTGGAATAGATTTTGGAATTATCTGAGGATATACACCAGTGCGCTAACTTGGTGAAACACGGCGATTATGACCGTTATAGGGTTATAATGACACTAGATCCAAAGCTAAGACCTGATTTATTTGTTTTACTTGCAGCAAATATAGAGATTTCTAGAGCTCCTTGGGTAAGTAGCGAAAATTTAATTTCTGAAATAAGGCTGCGATGGTGGCTTGAAGCGATTGAAGAAATTGAGTCAGATCAAGCTGTTCGTAGGCACTTTGTAACTTCACCTTTAGAAGGAATTTTGAACAAATCACATACAAAACTGATCAAAGAAAATATAGTCGCTCGTTCTTGGGATATCAATTCTGATCCGCACGTGGGTCAGCAAGAATTACTTCATTATATTGATTGCACTTCTGGCAATATTTGGGCAGTGGCAGCCGAACTTATTGGTGGATCGCAAAAAATTGGTAGGCTTTTGGGAAATGCAATTGGTGTTGTTCAATATTGTAGAGCAAGCAATGAATTTATTGAAAGAGGTAGGACCCCATTTCCTAAACCAGAGCAAGAAATTATTCAAATTTTTTTAAAATGGGGAAAAGCTCAATTAGAGGAGGGTTTGTTCCAGGTTAAAAAATTGCCAAAACAAAAAAAAGCTATTCGAAGATTTGCTTGGGATACAAACTTTTACTTAAAACAATTTTTAGTCAAATCAGATTATATCAATACTTCTGCAAATCCATATGACCCAGTGAGGTTTCTTCGTTTTTGGAATGTATGCTTGCTTTCTTAAAATTTTCAATTCAACAACAGTTACGAATTAATGTAATTAGGGGTTTTATTTTTCATAAGCCAAACCAACGTTGCTGCTGCGATCAACAACATGGGAAATATCGCTAAATTTACAGACGTCCAACCTGTCAAATGATTTCCTCCCGTGCAGTTCATAAGTCCACCTGACGAGAAGGAAGCTACAGTTACGCCACCAAAAACGAAAAGGTCATTCATACCTTGGATCCTGCCGCGCTCAGCTTCTGAATGGCTGTTGGTCAACATTGTAGTTGCCCCAATAAAACCAAAGTTCCAACCTAAACCTATAAAAACAAGTGCTAGAAAGAAGTTTTCTAGATTGACTCCTGATAGTGCCACAATTCCTGCTAAAGCAAGAAAAAATAATCCAATACCAACAATTAACTCTTCGCCGTACCGGGTAATTAGATGTCCTGTAAAAAATGAGGGCAAAAACATTGCAATAACATGTGCCGAAACAACATTCGCTGCATCACTAGGAGAATACCCGCATCCAACAACAGCTAAAGGCGTGGATGTCATTACTAAGTTCATCATTGCATAAGAAACCATAGCGCAAATCATAGCCACAGCTATGCGGGGTGTAGAAACGAGTTGTTTATTAGATCGCTTGTTTGGGTCATAAATATTTTTTTTCGCCAGTTTTGGTATTTTTAAAAGCAAAAACAAAAATGAACCCAAAAAGTTTAAAATAACGACTGCGATGTATGTGCCTAGAAAAGGAATAACCATCGCCTCTGCGGTGACTTTAACAATTTGCGGACCAATAATTGCAGAAGCTAATCCGCCAGCCATAACGTATGATATAGCCTTGGGTCTAAAACTTTTAGTTGCAGTATCTGTTGCTGCAAATCTGTAGAAACCCTGAGCAGACATATAAATTCCCGTTAAAAAACTTCCCATAAGAAAAATAGCAAAAGAGCCAGTTGCAAGACCAACGGCTCCTATTATGCCCCCGGTTAACCCACCTATTGCTCCAATAAAAAAACCGAATTTTCTTCCAAATTTTTGCATTAAGTTTGAGAGAGGAGAGGCTGTTAACATAGAACCTAGCACAATCATTGAGATAGGAAGGGTGGCAAAGCACGCGTTTGAAGCTAAAGATTGGCCAGCTAATCCGCCAACAGTAAAAATCATTGGCATTTGTGAGCCGAGTATGGCTTGGGCGCATATCAACACAGCAACATTGCGTTTCGCTAACTGATTATTCCCTTTAATAGACATAAAACGGCGGTACGCGTTTACGGTTTGATGTTCAAGTTTTTATTATTTAACAAACTGATTTATTACTTTACCAATTTATTTTAGTTTCAAAGTTGCCGAAGTATTGAAATAATTTTGTACATCGAGGTTTAAATGGAAGAGCGTATAATAACATCTCAGGAATGTATTTCTGAGGGCTTAGTCGCCTTAAATAAATTGGAGCCTAAATTTCGCCAAGCAATTAACGCTATTGACGAAATTCCGCTTAGAAGGACGTCTGGTGGCTTTGATCGTCTTTTATCAACTATAGTATCGCAGCAACTCAGTGTGGCTGCGGCAGATGCAATTTGGAAAAAAATAGAATTAGCTGGGTTGAACCAAATTAATAAAATTAAAAAAGTATCTGATCAAGATCTACGACAGGTTGGATTAAGTAAGCAGAAAGTAAGATACGTAAGATCATTAGCCAATGCTAAAATCAATTATGATGCTCTGAAAGCTATGCCAACTTCGGAAGTAGTTAGCGAACTCACGCAAGTATCAGGCGTGGGAAATTGGACTGCCGAGATTTATGCAATGTTTAGCTTAGGTCGGGCAGATGTTTTCGCGCCAGGTGATTTAGCTCTTCAAGAAGCAACACGATTACTTTTTAATCTTCCAGAACGCCCAAGTGAAAAAGAATTAAGAGTTATGGCTAAAGAGTGGTCGCCTTGGCAAGCCGTTGCGGCTAGATTACTTTGGTCATATTATAATGATCAAAAAAAGCGGGAGGGAATACGTTGACTCGAATACTTAATTCTGAACGAAAAGATGCTATCTCCGGTTCAGCTAGATCAGCAGTCGTGTTTCTTCATGGATATGGAGCCAATGGCGCTGACCTCTTGGGGCTTGCAGACCCACTTTCTGAGCACTTACCCGATACTTTATTTATCGCCCCCAATGCTCCGGAAACATGTCCGGGTGCGCCGTTTGGTTTCCAGTGGTTCCCTATCCCTTGGATTGATGGATCTTCAGAAGAAGAAAGTATGCGAGGTATGGCCGCAGCAGCAAATGATCTAAATGCCTTTCTTGATGCATTGATGGTTGATGAAGATTTATTACCAGAGCAGGTTGTTTTGTTCGGATTTTCTCAAGGTACGATGCTTGCTTTACATGTCGTTCCCCGTCGCGAGGATGAGATTGCTGGGTTAGTTGCTTTTTCCGGTAGGCTTTTAGAACCTGATGCCTTGATTGATGAGGTAATATGTAAGCCACCTGTTTTATTGGTGCACGGTGATCAAGACGATGTTGTTCCCGTTCAATCGCTTCCATCGGCTGTTGAGGGATTACAACAAGCTGGTTTCAAAGATGTTTTTGCTCATATAATGAAAGGAACAGGACATGGCATTGCCCCCGATGGCTTATCCGTTTCTTTGGCTTTCATTCGAGATAAGCTTGGTTTTTTATAATTCAGATTATAGTATAAATCTTTTTAAGATAGCTACATAGAGAGACTTGATACAATTTAAATACGATATATAGTATTGAATGTAACAATTAACTCTTGCAAAAAATGATTGGGGGTCATTTCATATGGGTGAGTTTATCGAAGGTGATTTATCACAAGATCCGAGCACCTTAAAGCATCATCCAGCCTTAGTTTTAAATGCTGATTACAGGCCTTTATCATATTATCCCTTGTCTCTTTGGTGTTGGCAGGACGCTGTTAAAGCAGCTTATATGGAGCGCGTCGATATTGTAGCCCAATATGATAAGTTTGTTCATAGCCCTACTATAAAAATAAAAATTCCTTCTGTTGTCGTTTTGAAAGATTATGTAAAACCACAGAAAAGTGTCGCATTTACAAGGTTTAATTTGTTCCTACGTGATGAGTTCAAGTGCCAGTATTGTGGGAATAGGGGAGAATTAACTTTTGATCATGTTGTTCCTCGCGCTTGTGGAGGTACTACGAGATGGGACAACGTGGTTGCTGCCTGCAGCCCATGCAATCTTCGAAAAGGTTCTAAATCTTTAGGTAGGGCAGGGTTGCATCTTAGGCGAAAGCCAAGACAGCCGACCGCTCCGGAGCTACAAAATTTAGGTCGTAAATTTCCTCCTAATCATCTTCATGATAGCTGGATGGATTTTTTATACTGGGATAGCGAATTAGAAGCTTAAACGTTATATAAGCAGTTTTCTATATGGGGTATTTAATTACCTATTATTTAACTAATTGTTTTATATAGATAATTTATTTCTTTTTGACATTGACTATCTAGGTTTGGCTCAGTAGTTAGCTTAAAACTTGGTGTTTAATTTTATACGAAAGTAGCAAAGAGGAAATTTTGTTATGAAAACATTTTCTGCGACTCCTGCGGATATCGAGAAAAAATGGATTTTAATCGATGCTGAAGGATTGGTGCTGGGTAGATTAGCTTCAATAATCGCAAGTCGATTGAGGGGGAAGCATAAGGCATCCTTCACCCCTAACATGGACTGTGGTGACAACGTTATTGTTATCAACGCCGATAAAGTTCAATTAACAGGTAACAAGCGTAATGAAAACTACTACTGGCATACTGGGTATCCTGGTGGCATTAAGTCACGCACTAAAGAACAAATATTGGACGGTGAACATCCTGAAAGAGTTTTAACATTGGCGGTGAAAAGAATGTTGCCTGGTAATCGTTTAAGCCGGAAGATCATGACAAATCTGAGGATTTACGCGGGCACTGACCACCCACATGAAGCACAGGCTCCAGAGATATTAGACGTAAAATCAATGAATTCTAAAAATACAAGGGTTGCATAATAATGGTAGAAGATATCAAAAGTTTGGGAGACTTAGAAGCAGTTGCTGCGTCTTCCGAAGCAGTCGTTGAAACAGCCACCATTAGAGAAGCAAAACGCGATGACTTTGGCCGTTCTTATGCAACGGGTAAGCGAAAAGATGCAATTGCCAGAGTTTGGATTAAACCTGGTTCTGGTAAGGTTGTGGTAAACGGTAAAGAGATGAACGCGTACTTTGCGCGCCCTGTTTTGCAAATGATTTTACGCCAGCCTTTTCAAGTTGCAGGTGTAGAAGACCAGTTTGATGTGAACGCGACAGTTAAAGGCGGAGGTTTATCTGGCCAAGCTGGCGCGGTTAAACACGGCATTTCGAAAGCACTACAGCTTTATGAGCCGTCATTACGTGGCGCTCTAAAATCTGCAGGTTTTCTTACCCGTGACAGCCGAGTTGTTGAACGTAAGAAGTATGGTAAGAGAAAAGCCAGACGCTCTTTTCAATTTTCTAAGCGATAAGTTACGTATTAAAAAGAATATAAGTAAGTTCAAAAAAAGCGCCTACGAAAATTGGCGCTTTTTCTTGGACATGATTTGGAAATTAATACTACTTACCGTTAATTTCTTTGGATTTTCGTTTTCTTTCGTGAGGATCTAAAAACCTTTTTCGCAAGCGAATATTAGCAGGGGTAACTTCTACTAACTCATCGTTATCTATATATGCGATGGCTTCTTCTAAACTAAATTTTATGTGGGGAGTTAGACGAACAGCTTCATCTGATCCGGAAGCGCGGACATTCGTCAATTTTTTGCCTTTTAAAGGATTTACTTCAAGATCATTTTCTCTGCTATGTTCCCCTATAATCATACCTTCATAGATCTTGGTTTGAGGACCTAAAAACATCCGCCCTCGTTCTTCTAAATTCCAAAGAGCGTACGCAACAGACTCACCATTTTCGATAGATATTAGAACTCCAGCTCTTCGGCCTGGAATTGCACCTTTGTGTTCTGACCAACTGTGGAATACACGATTTAATATCCCAGTACCTCTCGTATCTGTTAAGAATTCGCCGTGGTAGCCTATCAAACCCCTTGATGGAACATGTGCTATAATCCTAGTTTTATTTGATCCTGATGGACGCATTTCAACAAGATTACCTCGTCGGGTTCCCGTTATTTTTTCTATAACGGCTCCAGAATACTCATCATCAACATCAATAGTGACTTCTTCAATAGGTTCTAACGTTTTCCCCTCTTCGTCTCTTTGGGTAAGAACCTGTGGTCGAGATATTGATAGTTCAAAACCTTCGCGCCGCATATTTTCAATCAGTACCCCCATTTGTAACTCTCCACGTCCAGCGACTTCAAAGGCATCACCGCCTGGAGTTTCGGTAACTTTGATTGCGACATTACTTTCTGCTTCCTTTAGTAATCTTTCTCTAATGACCCTACTTTGTACTTTACTTCCTTCGCGCCCGGCTAAGGGGCTGTCATTTATCCCAAAGGTTACACTGATAGTAGGGGGGTCTATAGGAAGAGCTTCAATTGGTTCTTCTACGGCTAATGCACATAAGGTATCAGAAACAGTCGCTTTATTCATTCCTGCTAGGGAAACAATATCGCCAGCGGTTGCCTCTTCAATGTCTTTCATTGATAAGCCTCTGAAAGCTAATATTTTTGTCACTCTAAACTGCTCAATTTTTTGCCCTATACGGCTTAGTGCTTGAATAGTAGACCCTATCTTAATTTGGCCACTCTCTATCCTTCCTGTCAAAATCCGACCAACGAAGGGATCGTGGCCTAGCGTAGTTGAAAGCATCCTAAAATCTTCATTTTTCCTATTTAACTGTCCTGGGACAGGCACATGATTTATTACTAAGTCAAATAGAGCAGAAAGATCTTTTCTAGGACCAGTCAGCTCGTGATCTGCCCAGCCTGACCGGCCTGAAGCATACATATGTGGAAAGTCTAATTGGTCTTCATTGGCATCTAATGAGGCAAATAAATCAAAACATTCATCTAAAGCCCTATCAGGCTCTGCATCAGTTTTATCAACTTTATTTAAAACAACTATTGGGCGAAGGCCTAAATTTAAAGCTTTAGATGTTACAAATTTTGTTTGTGGCATCGGGCCTTCTGCTGCATCAACCAGCAAAACAACTCCGTCCACCATACTAAGAATTCGCTCAACTTCCCCACCAAAATCGGCGTGACCTGGCGTATCTACGATGTTTATTCGCGTTTCTTTCCATTCTACGGATGTGGCTTTGGCTAGAATAGTGATGCCACGTTCCCTCTCCAGATCATTGCTATCCATCACACGCTCGGATACGTTTTGGTTAGCCCTAAATGCACCTGATTGTTTTAGTAACTCATCTACAAGAGTAGTTTTCCCATGATCTACGTGTGCAATAATTGCAATATTGCGAATATCCATATTGGATTACCTCTATAATTCAGGGCGCGGGGTATAAGGTTTCCAAGAAGAATACCAGTAAATAAAATTAAAAAATGAATATAAATTTTTTGATAGCTGAGAACACGTTATTTCTCTTATGTAAGATGAATATTGAACATTGATCTTAGTTTATCATCTATCACGGGGTCAATTTTTTTTGCTGCGTTCTTTAAAATATTTTCTTTTTTCTCAATCGCCTTTTGAACCAAATTCGGTTTGCCAATTTCTACCCACTCTTTCGGAGATGTTCTATCTGCCAAGGACGGGTATATATACTCTGTTTGCATAAGGCTTAATGTCTGCTCGGACCCTAAAAAATGACCTGGACCGTCTAGGCAAGTACTTTTAATAACATCCAGGCTGACGTTATCTTCAGTAACTTCAATACCGCGTACGCAGCGCATAGCTTGCCCCAAGAGATCATCTCCAAGGATCAGGGATTCAAGACAAAAGCCTAAAAGTGAAGCATGCATTCCAGCCGCTTCATAAACCATGTTAAGGCCCGTCAGCCCAGCCATTACATTCGACATGGCTTGTTCCCAGCCGGCCTGCATATCTGGCATTTTTGCATCCGCAATTCCTGCGGCTGCTCCACCAGGTAAATCATAAAATCTATGCATTTGAGCGCATCCAGCTGTCAAAAGTGCTTGTTCTCCACTACCGCCAGACATGGCTCCAGTTCTTAAATCGGAAACAAAAGGCCAAGTGCCAAAAATACAAGGATGTCCAGGCTTGACAGAATGAACATAAACCAACCCAGCGAGACATTCTGCGACAGCTTGGACAATTGCTCCTGCTATGGGTGCTGGTGCCGTTGCACCTGCTTGACCCGCACTCAATAGTAAAATTGGCATACCAGCCTGTATGCAAGCTTCCATTACCTGACAGCTTTCAGTGGCAAATTTCATTGGGGGTACAACAAAACAATTTGAGTTCGAAACAAACGGCCGTTCGCGCCAAGCTTTCTCACCCCCAGCAATTGTATGCAGCATTTCTATGACATCGGGAACGAATGATGGTTCAGTAAATGAAGTGCCAACATGCTTGGTTGTGCCTGCGCAACAAGCATAAACTGTGTTGTAGTCCATTTCTCTATTATCAACTATGTCTCTGCAGACCATTGGACGTTGTAGAAAATGAATATTATCCAACTCGTTAACTATACAAGCTGCATCAAATAGGTCTTTAACTTTACTATCACGATATTCATTATTCAGGACGTCAACGATATGAACAGCGGCTCCAGCTGTACCAAAATGAACTCTATTTCCTGACAAATCGAGATCATGTTTTTGATCCCGACCGAACAGAGTTACATTTCTATTTGCTGAAGCAAGTGCATCTTCTACCAGCGAACGGGGAAACCTCAAACGTCCATTATCATCCAAGACAGCTCCGGCATCGAGCATAGAATCTATGCCAGATTGTGGAGCATCTGCTAAGCCAATAAATTCTAGAGCCTCTAACGCTGCATTGTGTATTTTTTTTTCACCTTGTGGTGATAAAGGTGAGTAAGATCCACCAACCATTCCTGCTTTGACTGGACGAAGATGTTCGGCTAGCGGAGCTGCGCGTGCTGTTTTGCGTGCTGTTCGCCCTCCGGAGCGGCGAGAAATAGAATTGGACATAATAATTTACCATTAAATAAGTTAAAGAATCTTTTTAAATATTGATAAATTTAGGGTCGTCCACGAGCCGCACGTCCCCTAGCTGCGCCAATAGTTATTGCAACTAATCTAATTTTAGAAATATGGTTTTGCATAGTTGTTTTCATAGTTAAAACAAACTTCCAATCATTAGAAAAAGCTTGTCTAAATACGACACGCACTAATGACGTATTTTAGAATTATTTTTCGATTATGGCCAATTACTCAAAACATAATCTGCTACTGATTTACCTAATATTCTATGTGCGTCTGGTTCAAAATGAACACCATCGATTTCACTAGTTTCAATAAAATCGCCTGCGTTTATCTTGTTTACTTCATATTTTTCGGCGACTTGGCTGTAAAATTTATCTAAGACCGTTGTTTTTTCATGGGCGTTGAAAAAAATTCTTTCGAGAGCGTTCTGTTCCTTAACTTTTGGCGGTGTGATGATGAGGATATTAAAATTTTCATGTTTGCGCTGCATATCGGGCGTATTTGCGATATTTAAAAGACTAGCCAACCCAGAGGCGATTTGTTTTGCTTCTAAGCCAAACTGAATTTTACTGTCGTTTGTTCCGAGCATAATTACGAGTAAATCAATTGGCCCGTGGCTATCTAATGCGATTTTCAGACCAACTTGCCCATTCATATGATCGCCCATTTCTGGATCGGGTAGAGACGTGGTTCTTCCTGGCAACCCTTCTTCTATAACTTTCCAGTTTGGACTGAGGTGTTTTTGCATAACCATTGGCCAACGAATATTTTCGCCGTATCGAGCGCTATTTCCGTCTCTTTCAACCATTGGAGGTGTGCCAAATGTATTGCTATCTCCAAACACCAAAATTCTTTTAGACATATTTTAAACTTTTAAATTAAAAACCGTTATGAAATAAAGATATATTTGAACGTATTTATCAATGATTTTTATTGATTAAATTTAAAGTTTATTTGTAAATGTTCCATTGACAAACGGTAAAAAAATAAACATAAGCCGCTCATTACTAATAAAGAAACAACGTCGAAAGGCGCGCTGTTCCCGGCGGTATAACCGAAACACTTTTGTGGCCAAAGAACGCGATTATTTAGGATTATGATTATGTTTGCTGTCGTTAAAACAGGCGGAAAGCAATATAAAGTTCAAGCAGGTGATATCTTGCGTGTTGAAAGACTAGCGGCAAACGCTGGTGACAAGGTTCAGTTTAATCAAATATTAATGCTTGGTGGAGATAAGACAGTCGTAGGGTCGCCTTTAGTCGCGGGAGCAGCTGTACAGGCGGATGTGATTGATCAGATTAAGGGCGAAAAAACTATAAAGTTTGTGAAGCGTCGACGTAAGCATAGTTCGAAGCGAACTCGAGGACACCGGCAACATCTGACTTTAGTGCGGGTTACAGATATTTTGACTTCTGGTGCCGACAAATCAAAAGTGCAGGAAGCCATTGGTTCTGGGTCGGTTAATTTTGAATTTACTGATAATGTAAAACCGAAAAAGCCGACTGATATTAAAGCAAAAACAGAAAAGACTGTTAAGGAACCGGTGAAGAAAGAGGCGAAACCAGCCAAGACTGCTAAGCCTCCAACAGAAACAAAGGCTAAGAAACAGTCGCCTGCTAAAGAGAAAAATGTAACTACTTCAGTTTCAGATGATCTTAAGCAGTTGTCGGGTGTGGGGCCTGCGCTTGAGAAAAAACTTCACGCTGCTGGCGTTAAAAGTTTTGAACAAATAGCCGCCTGGTCTGCTGAAGACGTGGAGGCGATTAATGAGAAAATTTCATCGAAAGGCCGTGTTGAAAAAGAAGGCTGGATCGATCAAGCTAAAGAAAAGCTTAAGAGTTAAGGAGAACTAAGAATGGCACACAAAAAAGCTGGAGGTTCATCACGTAATGGACGTGACTCGGCAGGGCGAAGACTTGGTGTAAAAATATTTGGGGGTCAATCTGCTATTCCTGGTAACATTATTGTTCGTCAGCGAGGCACTAGAATGTGGCCAGGAGAAGGTGTTGGGATGGGAAAAGATCACACGATCTTTGCTACCGTCGAAGGAAATGTTAAGTTCCACAAAGGTTTAAAAAATCGTACCTTTATATCGGTTTTGCCGTCTGTAAAAGCAGCAGAATAGGTTAGAAATACAGAAAAAATTTATGAAGAGCTCGGCGTGGTTGCCGAGCTTTTTTATTTTGCGTTTAGAAAGTTTTATGGTGTTGTCCTTATTTCATTTCCTTCTATTTGCCTTTAGTCAAATTGCTACTCCAGGACCAGCAAATATGATCATGCTAGCTACTGGTGCAAAGTATGGTTTTCGAAATGCGGTTCCTTTTGTATTTGGCGTTATTATTGGGAAACAAATAATAATTTGGCCAATTGGTTTTGGCTTAATGTTATTAAATAAAGAGTATCCTTATATTTTTACATTTTTTAAGTATATCTCTGCTGGTTATATTTTATGGTTGGCATGGCGAATAGCCAACATGCGTATATTTGCAAAAACTTCCGATAGGCCCGCGCCTGGATTTTTTTCTGGACTAATTGTCCATCCATTAAATCCAAAAGCTTGGGCATTGATAACAACAGGGTTTACTAATTTCGTAGATCCAACAAGTCCTGTTCTTAAATCTACTGCCACCGTTGCACTTTGTTTATTTGGTGTTCAGCTGGTTTGTCACCCTGTTTGGACCCTCTTTGGCGAAAGAATAGCAATACTGGTGAGTGGATCCGTATACGAGCGTTATCTAATGTTATGCTTTGCAGCGATTACGGTAATCTTTGTTAGCCTTGCCATTACACGTTCATAATTTAAAATTTTGAGTAAATTATAATAATTTGATTTGTTAGTTTGAACGAAAACCTTGAGACCTTGTACTAAAACGTTTATCGCGTGAAAAAAGATATGAAAGTTGTTTCATGAAGTTTTTGGATCTTGTCAAAGTTTATATACGCTCAGGTTCTGGTGGGGCGGGATCCGTAAGCTTTAGACGTGAGAAAAATATTGAGTATGGTGGACCTGATGGAGGTAATGGAGGGCACGGAGGATCTGTTTGGGTAGAAGCAGTAGAGGGCTTGAATACACTGATAGATTTTCGTTATCAACAGCACTTCTTTGCCGACAATGGAAAGAGTGGTATGGGTAAGCAACGTTCGGGACCTCATGGAAATGATAATATCTTAAAAGTTCCGGTTGGGACCGAAATCCTTGATGAAGATCAGGAAACTTTATTGGCTGATTTAACTGAAGTTGGAAGTCGTTCATTACTTGCTCAGGGTGGAAACGGTGGCTTTGGTAACTTGCATTTCAAATCATCAACGAACCAGGCTCCACGGAGAGCTAACCCAGGCCAAGAAGGTGTTGAACGGACAATTTGGTTACGATTGAAGTTAATTGCTGACGTTGGTTTGCTTGGAATGCCAAATGCCGGAAAGTCCACATTTCTTTCTGCAACTTCAAATGCACGTCCCAAAATAGCAGATTATCCTTTCACAACGCTTTATCCAAATTTGGGAGTGGTTGGTATCGACTCGATTGAATTTGTCGTGGCAGATATACCTGGCCTGATAGAGGGAGCCCATTTAGGATATGGATTGGGCGATCTTTTCCTTGGGCATGTGGAACGCTGTTCAGTATTAGTTCATATCATCGATATTACTCATGATGATTTTTTGAATAATTTCAATATTATAATAGATGAAGTCAATAACTATGGTCATGCCCTCTCAGATAAACCACGAATAACAGTTTTGAATAAAATAGATGCCTTGGGTGAAGATGAGAGAAAATTTTGCAAAGAACAACTGGCAAAAATTATTGATGATCCAATATTTTTGATTTCCGCCGTAAGCGGAGAAGGAGTAGAAAAACTTTTAAGAGCAATTCGTATTGAGGTCGATAAAGGAAAAAATTTAGACGTTGAGGAAGAACAAGGTTCATTGGAATGGCATCCTTAAAAAAAGCAAAACGTATTGTAATAAAAGTCGGTTCAACTCTTTTGGTTGATAAAAACTCTGGGGATTTAAACCTAATTTGGCTCGAGTCATTGGCATCGGATGTGTCTTCACTGAGATCTAGGGGGGTTGATATTGTATTGGTTTCTTCTGGCTCTATAGCTTTAGGAAGAAGAACTCTTGGATTGCAAGACCCTAAGCTTTCCTTAGAAAATAGTCAGGCATCTGCCGCAGTGGGTCAGATTAGGTTGGCCCGGGCTTATGAAGAAGTTCTAGCACCATTCTCTGTTAAGACCGCACAAATCTTAGTCACCTTAGAGGATAGTGCTAATCGGAGAAGATATTTAAATACCAGAGCTACTATGGAAAGGCTTCTCACTTTTGGTGTTGTCCCGATAGTAAATGAAAATGATACAGTGGCCACTGATGAGATACGCTATGGAGATAACGATAGATTAGCTGCACAAATTGCAGCAACGGTTTCTGCTGATAATTTAATCTTGTTATCTGATGTTGATGGTTTGTACTCAAGCAACCCTTTAACAAACCCAGATGCAAAAAGACTCGATAAAATCAAAGAAATAACGCCAGAAATTGAAGAAATGGCAGGGGAAGGCGTTTCGGGTATTTCCAAAGGTGGAATGATAACAAAACTCATGGCTGCTCGAACTGCAATGCAGGCCGGTTGCGCTATGGCAATTACTAAAGGGGATGTGGCCAACCCAATCATGGCGCTCGAAAATGGTGCAAATTGCACTTGGTTTACCCCGCATGTAGATCCACAAACAGCCAGAAAAAGGTGGATTTCATCGCAAAAGTCTGTTGGTAAATTGATCATTGATCAGGGTGCCATGACTGCACTTTTAGATGGAAAGAGCTTACTTCCTATTGGGGTAAGCACTGTTGAAGGTGATTTTTTAAGGGGAGATATAATTAGTATATACGACAATAACGGGCGTGAATTAGCGAAAGGTATAAGTGCTTATCCTTCAGCGGAAGCGAAATTAATTATTGGCCAAAATAGTAATGAAATAGAAAATATTCTGGGTTATGCTGGCAGAACTTCAGTAGTGCACCGAGACGATTTAGCAATTTAAGGTTGGTTATGTCTGATATACATTCTTTAGTTTTAGATATAGGTAAAAGAGCTCGTGAAGCTTCTCGGAGCTTAGCTATTGCATCCAGTCTTCAAAAAAAAGATGCGCTAATTTTTGCAGCCGAGTCAATCAAAGCAAGTAGCTTAAATATTTTAGAACAAAATAAAAAAGATCTTGATTTTGGATCAGCTAAGGGCTTGTCACAAGCTTTGATGGACCGTTTGCTGTTAAACGAAGAGCGAATAGCTTCAATGATTAGCGGGTTAGAAGCGATTGCCAGTCAAGACGACCCCATTGGTGAAATTATGATGGCTTGGCAGCAACCTAATGGCCTTGAAATTAAAAGAGTTCGTACACCTTTAGGTGTTATTGGGGTAATCTATGAGAGCCGTCCGAATGTGACTGCTGATGCCGGGGCGCTCTGTTTAAAGGCGGGGAATTCTGTGATCTTGCGCGGTGGTTCTGAAAGTTATAACAGCTCGATAGCTATTCATAGCTGCCTTCAAAAAGGATTATTAAAAGCTAATTTACCAGCGGACTCTATACAGCTTATTCCAACTCGAGACAGGGCTGCTGTGCAGAGCCTGTTGAAAATGACAGAATATATTGATGTCATAGTTCCTAGAGGTGGGAAAAGTTTGGTAGGACTTGTTCAATCAGAGGCGAGGGTCCCAGTTTTCGCACATTTAGAAGGAATTGTGCATATATATCTTGATAAAACAGCGGATCCAAAAAAAGCATTTGATGTAATTTTGAATTCAAAAACAAGACGTACAGGCATCTGTGGCGCTGCAGAATGTTTGTTAATAAACAAAGAGATATTAAATAGTTTAGGCACTGAGATCGTAAAAATGCTTCTTGAGTCTGGAGTAGAGGTGAGGGCAGACAAAGGGGTGGATAAAATACCCGGAACAGTTACAGCTAATAGAGGGGATTGGGGTAAGGAATTTTTAGATAG
>QOQI01000020.1 GCA_003332035.1 Paracoccaceae bacterium | reverse complement strand
GGCAATGGAGCAATCTTGCGTCAAGTAATAGTGGCGCTTGCTGGACTATCTGACCCAAAGCTTTCGGAATGGATTGAAGAAAACTGTAGTTTTCCTAATTCAATGGTCGACTGCATCGTACCAGCCACCACTGCCAAAGAGCGCGGCCTAGTCCATGATCTTGGCATTTCCGATGCAGTACCCGTCACCCACGAAGACTTCCGTCAATGGGTGATTGAGGATGATTTTTGCGCGGGCCGTCCAGATTGGAATATGGCTGGGGCTACTTTTACAAATGACGTACATGATTTTGAGATGATGAAAATTCGTATTCTTAACGGTGGTCATCAGGTGATTGCTGTACCCGGGGAGTTATTGTCTATTGAAACCATTGAACAATGCATGAAAAATTCATTGTTAGGCCCTTTGTTTAAAAAAGTAATTCTTAGCGAAGTGGCACCCCACGTAAAAGCAGTACCTAGTATAACACCTGAGAATTATGTTGATTTAGTTCACAAACGTTTTTCAAACCCAAAAATAATTGATACGACCCGTCGAGTGGCCTTTGATGGATCATCTCGACAGCCAGGATTCTTAATTCCCTCAATTCGTGATGGATTAGCTAACGCCACACCTATAGACGGATTGGCGTTAATCCAAGCTTCCTGGGCCCGCATGTGTGAAGGTACGCGTGAAGATGGGACCTTAATTGCCCCAAATGACCCCTTTTGGAACGAGCTTCAAGCAAAAGCCAAAGCCGCGCGTAGTAATCCAAGTGTATGGCTAGAAATGGACCAAATATATGGAAATCTGGCCAAAGAACCGCAATTTGCTAACAGCTTTGAGACTTGGTTGGGTATAATATGGGACCAAGGGCTAGACAAAGCGATTGAAATCTACCTAGAAATCTAAATTGAGCCAATAATATAAGGCCGGCAAATGCAGTTATTAATTTGAGGAAACTAACATGATCCTATGTTGCGGAGCGTCTCTTATTGACATGATTCCAGAGGAGACAGTCAAGAATACAAATGGATTTGTTCCTTACCCAGGGGGCGAAATTTTTAATACAGCAATTGGCATGGGGCGGCTAGAATGCCATGTGGGATTAATGAGTGGCGTGTCTACCGATATTTTTGGCCAACAGCTCATGGCCGAAATGAGTGCCAGCAATGTAGATACCAGCAATGTCATAATTTCAGATCGTCCAACAACATTGGCCTTTGTTCAATTGACTGATGGCCAAGCGTCGTACTTATTTTATGACGAAAACTCAGCGGGCCGGATGATAGCAATCGAAGATATGCCCCACCAATTGGACGCTGTTAAAGCTTTTTTATTCGGTGGCATCAGTCTACACTGTGACCCTGGGGCAGAAGCCTATGTGCAATTTGCTGAGACACTTACTGATGGTTCGGTCATTATAGTTGACCCCAATATTCGGCCAGCTTTTATTTCAAATGAATTACTCTTTCGTGACCACATTAAACGGATGCTCAGATTAGCCGACATAGTGAAAATTTCTGACGAAGATTTAAATTGGTTCTTTCCGGAAGCAGAATCCACTGAAACAAAAGTTGCTAAGTTGCAGAAGCTTGGACCTACTCTTGTTATTTTAACGTGTGGTGGTTCTGGCGTAAAGGCTTGGAAGCCTGAGGGAAATCCAATCTTCGTTGACAGTCTGAAAGTAGATGTTGTCGATACCGTTGGCGCCGGTGATAGTTTCAACGCTGGATTTCTTACGAGCCTCGCCGAAGCAGGCCTTTTGAATAAAGCTGCTATCAGGGCAATTTCAGAAAGCGATATTGTTGCAGCTATGAACTTTGGTGTCCGCGCCGCTGCTATAACGGTTGGCCGAGCGGGGGCAAATCCGCCTTGGAGAGATGAACTTTAATAATATAGGTACTACAGGGATTATTGATAATACAGATTTTAAGCATCTTAACATATCAGGACATTGTTAATATCTTCCCACTATTCCTAGTACCAAAAGCTCTGGATTTGTTAAAACTTCACTAAAAGCATGATGATTTAAAGATGCAGAGTTGAGTTTCTGATCTTTTTTTCTAGCGAAGAGATGAAGCGGGCCCTTGCTGTGGGCAATTGTTCAATTCCAAATGCGACTAACACTTTCCTTTCCAGAAAAAATTGCGAAACTTTGAGACCATCTAAAATATCTTCAAGCGAATTGACTTGACCACTTGCTGCTATCGGAAAAGGCAGTAATTTGGATGACCAAGCGCCAGCAGCAGCTTGCGAAACTGCTCGGCCAGATTTAGGTGAGATAAATTTTAGGTCCTCTGTTGAGCCAGTGACGGCGCATTTCTCCAAATCCAATCCGAAACCAAGAGTTTCTAGGAGTTCCAATTCCCACTTGAAATAACCAAGTGCCCAAATATCTGGAAATTGTAGCAGATCGAAAAGGTTTTCTGAACTCTCATAAAACCCTTTATAAACCTGACCTGAAGGAAAAAATCTGTTGATTAATGTTGCGGATGATAGCATGCCTGCCAAGAGAAGGCGGTCATTCATTACGTTGGCAGTTCTAGATCTAATTAGTTCAACTTGAAAAGAGCCCAGATGCTCCTCCAATCGAGCTTTCCAGGTTAGATCTAATTGAGCACCGATCTGTAATATAGGCTTGAGCTTCTTTGACTGCCCTCCCCTTACGACACCGCTAGATTTTCCATGATCAGGTGTAAAAGCATCGATGATTAAGGACGTTTCTCCAAATGGCTTTGTTGCCAGTAGAATACCTTGATCACGCCATTCCATGGAAACATCCTGAAAACTTAAAATTGCAAGTTACTTTATATATCATCGAGATAAGCGTCACCTTGGCGAGACTCTATTTCAATTATCCAAAGATCGCTATCTCTAGAGAGTTGCCGAGATAATAATTCATCTAATTCCTTTTCATCTCCACTTTGGCATTTTGACCATTGACTTATATTTTCTTCCAAAGAGAAGGATCTTTCAAATAGAACCGCATCACCATTTAATTTATTTACCTTTACGATAATAGCGCCAGCAGTATCATCTCCATGCGAAACCACAAAAGCTGGAACTCCGATCAAATTCAGTCTCTTTATATATGCTTGAACCCAAAATGAACTAGTCAGACGCGTCATGCGTTGCCATCTCGGAAGTCTAGACCCATCTCTGAATACCGTTCAGTTTCTTCCATCCACTTTTCCCTGACTTTTAGTCTCAAAAATAAATGAACCTTGCTACCTAAAAATTCTTCAATACTTAATCTAGATGCCATCGAAACAGCTTTTATGGTCTCACCTTTTTTTCCCAACACTATTCCCTTGTGGCCTGACCTAGACAAGTAAATCATCTGCTCAATACGCACCGATTTATCTGGTTTTTCTTCCCATTTTTCTGTTTCAACCGTCAGCTGGTAAGGAAGCTCTTGATGCAAACGAAGTGTCAATTTTTCACGCGTTATTTCTGCAGCTATCATCCTCAATGGCATATCCGATATTTGGTCATCAGGATAAAGCCATGGCCCTTCTGGTAAATTCGATGCCAACCAACGCCTTAAGTCATCTACACCCCTGCCCTTTTCTGCTGAAATCATAAACGTTTCAGCAAAAGGGTAACTTTCATTTATTTTTTTACTTAATGAAAGCAAATCATTAACATCCACTTTATCAATTTTATTGATAACCAAAACTAATTTGCCATTTAACCCAGTTTCAGAAATCGACGAAATTATTCTTTCTACACCTTCCGTGAGCCCTCGATGTGCCTCTACCAGTAAAAGGGTTAAGTCAGAATCAGCAGCACCACTCCAAGCCGCGGCTACCATTGCTCTGTCTAACCGCCTGCGCGGTTTAAACAATCCGGGAGTATCTACAAAAATAATTTGAGATGTTTCTTCTATACTAACTCCTCGTATGCGTGTTCGAGTTGTCTGCACTTTGTGTGTAACTATAGAAATTTTTGCGCCGACCATCTGATTAAGAAGTGTGGACTTTCCAGCATTCGGCTCACCAATTAACGCAACGAAGCCTGATCGGGTCATTAAATTAATTCTCCCATGTTTTGCAGTAGAAATTTAGCGGCCATTTGTTCCGCTTGCCTTTTACTTCCAGCTAAAGCATCTGCAGTTTCTCCTGAGTCTAATAGCACTTTTACAAGAAAATCTGGCGCATGATCTGGACCACTTTGCGACATCACTTCGTATTTAGGAGGGTTTTGTCCTCTGGCCTGCGCCCACTCTTGAAGCATCGTTTTTGCATCACGCGCGTCGCCTTTTACGTTTTTTATGCGATCACCCCAAAGCTCAATGATTATTTTCTTGGCAACTTCAAAACCACCGTCTTTGTAAATAGCAGCAATTACAGCTTCCATGCCATCCCCGAGTAATGCATCCTTTCTTCGGCCTCCTGAAAGCATTTCAGATCGACCTATTTTTAGCACGCCACCTAAATCGATATGGCGTGCAACTTCGGCGCACGCTTCTTTACGAACCAAAGCGTTAAATCTTGGCGCAAGAGTTCCTTCCGGAGCCAATTGATCAATCTCCAATAAAGCTTCGGCCATAACGAGCCCAAGAACACGATCACCTAGAAATTCTAATCGCTGATTATCTTTTCTTGTTTCCGACGCTATAGATGAATGCGTTAAGGCTTCAACCAGCAAGCTTACATCGGAAAATTGGTAACCTAATCTCTGCTCGAAAGATCGAATAGACTCAGATTTTTTCACTGAATTGCCTTGAAAAATCGATCGCTTCTCCAAGTCCAGAAAAATAACATGGAACGACCAGCTGATGAAAACATAACACGATCTGCTCTTCCTACCAGGTTCTCGTAAGGTACAAAGCCAACACCACCTTGGACTTGGCCTATCCTGCTATCGAGAGAGTTATCTCTGTTATCACCCATAAAAAAATAATGGCCAGACGGAACATTATAAATGCTATTACCAATATTTTCACCTTTAAATGTATCTAAATTGAAAAAGGATCGACCATCTGGGAGAGTAGACTTTAATCGAAATTTTTCACAGTCTTCACCAAATTTTTTCGGATTATTGGAACACCTCGGTTGGTTTCGGAAAGGTCCCTGAGGCGCATAAGTTTCAACGAACATTCCCGCATCAGCGGTCTCAACTCTTTCGTCATTGATACTTATTTTTCCATCTTTTATCTGAACCTTA
Source organism: Paracoccaceae bacterium (assembly GCA_003332035.1). Classification (GTDB taxonomy): domain Bacteria; phylum Pseudomonadota; class Alphaproteobacteria; order Rhodobacterales; family Rhodobacteraceae; genus Salinivivens. Next base: position 19,889 of record QOQI01000020.1, on the reverse strand, counting down.
TCTCCAGGTAGGCCAATAAGCCTCTTGATATAGTCTCTTCCAGAAACTGGGTGCCTGAATACAACTACATCACCCCTTTGTGGTTGGCCTCCAAATAAACGCTCGTTATTTCTTTTCACGAAACCACAGAAATCCTCAGCATCGACATTAATACCAAATCTAGGAATTATTATGCTGGGACAAGAAGCATAGGAATATCCATATGCCATTTTATTTACAAAAAGAAAATCTCCTATAAGAAGCGTATCCTTCATTGAACCAGAGGGAATCCAAAAAGGTTGAAAAAATAAAGACCTAAATATTCCAGCCAAAATGAGTGCGTAGACTATTGTTTTTACCGTTTCGATTACTGAACCGCCCAAACTCTTCTTAGTTTTCGCCATATTTTTTTACCTCAGATGCTTTGGTTCTTCTTATCGTTCTTGCCTGACCTGTCAAGCTAAAGGCCTTGCTTCAATTACCACGTAGGCTTGTGCCCAAGGGTGGTCATCGGTCAAAGAAACGTGAACGATTGCTTTATGATCATCTGGCGTTATTTCGTCTAATCGATTTTTAGCCCAGCCCGTAACTTCCATTACAGGCTGTCCACTGGGTAGGTTGCTTACTGACATATCTCTCCAGGCTATCCCCATTCTCAAACCAGTTCCAAGCGCCTTAGAACAAGCTTCTTTTGCGGCCCACCGTTTTGCATAAGTACCAGCTTCATCTTTCCGTCGTGAAGCTTTAGCTTGCTCCGTTTCGGTAAAAACTCGATTTCTAAATCTATCCCCGTGTCTCGATAAAACACCCTGAATTCTATCTATATTTGCCAAGTCTGTGCCAATTCCAAGTATCATTATAAGCGTGCTTTATCCATCAATTCTCTCATTTTAAAAATAGCATCTTTCAATCCAGTAAACATACTTTCACCAATCAAAAAATGTCCAATATTCAACTCAACTACTTCAGGCAACTCTGCAATCGGAACGACAGTTTCATAAGTTAACCCGTGTCCAGCATGAACTTCTAGGCCCAGACTATGTGCAAGAGAAGCCATATCTTTTAAGCGAGAGAGTTCAGCATCTCGTTCCTCAAACCTTTTATCATAATGTAAATCACAATATGCGCCCGTGTGTAATTCTACGACTTGGGCACCAATCCTGCGAGCTGCTTTAATTTGTTTATCATCTGCGGCTATAAAAATAGAAATACGGCAGCCCTTCTCTCTAAGAGGGGTTATAAAATGTGCAAGTTTATTTTCATCTTTAACAACATCCAAACCGCCTTCTGTAGTTCGCTCTTCGCGCTTTTCCGGCACTATGCAAACAGCATGCGGTTCATGCGCTAAAGCGATTTTCTTCATTTCATCCGTAGCTGCCATTTCAAAGTTTAAGGGTATATCTATTGCCTTTATTATTGACGTAATGTCCTGATCAACAATATGTCGCCTATCTTCCCGCAAGTGTGCAGTTATGCCGTCTGCTCCAGCTTCTTGAGCAATCAAAGCGGCTCGCACGGGATCTGGATAGGCAGATCCGCGAGCATTACGCACAGTAGCAACATGATCGATATTTACGCCTAGTCGCAACTTTTTTATTGACCCCATTTCACTTCTTCCTTTGCGATGTTTACGCTTATGTTTTATGTCACTTATTTCTTTTTGCCAGTTTTATCAGAAGACCTCGATTTCAAAGCCCGAAGTTTTTTAAGCAAAAAACCTTTCCGCCTATTTTGATAAGCCCGAATAATCGGTTCACTCAAGTAATAACCTAAGGAGGCCATCATCAAGCCAGGTATAATGCCGCCTATCATATAAGGAAAAAATACTTCTTGATAAAAAATTTCTAATCGCGACCAATCTGTTTCCACACCCCTTACAAATGCTAATATATTTTGCTGAAGATCAGCTCCTGCATCCAAGAATTTTTCTAATATTGATTTGCCCCCTTCCCCAGGAGGAATATAGTCTGTTCCTAAAAAATAATGCCCCGTTTGTAGGGAAATCACCCCTATCGGCACATAAGTAAGGGGATTGCCAAAGAATGTTGCCAATAAAGCAGCAAGTATGTTTCCCTTTAAAAGCCTTGCTATTATTGCTGCCGTAAGAAAATGCAAACCGTAAAAGGGCGTAAAAGTAGCAAATAAGCCAGCCCAAATACCACGAGAGATCTTTTGAGATGAATCCGGTAAACGGCGCAGTCTATAATTTACGTAATGAAAAGCTCTTTTCCATCCACCTTTGGGCCAAAAAAAACGCATCAAAATACTAATAATTGACCGCCGATCTCGCCGCTTGAATACCAAGGTAAAATTTCCTTATTCCTGAGGTATATTTTCTAGCTTGGAACCACGGCATCTCTTAATAGATGCCACCTCCCCTTCAGCCTCTAACTGAGTTAACAAAGAATGCAAGTGTTCAATACCATTTAACTCGACGGCAATTTCAATTTTGTAGAAGTCTGGCTTTCTATCCACGAAGGACAAGTCAGAAATATTAGCCCCCATTTCTCCAATTATCGTGCAGACTCTACCCAAAACGCCCGCATCATTACTAATCGTAATTTCAATGCCTGTCGAATAAACTGCAGCATGCTTACCAGCATGCCAATGCAGGTCTATCCAAAGTTCGGGCTTTTCCTCAAAACGGGCCAATTCAATACAATCTATGGCATGAATAGAAACTCCCGATCCTCCTGAAGCAATGCCAACAATTCTCTCACCAGGCAGAGGTCCACAACATGGCCTGCGATCTAAAAATTGACCCTCGTTTAAACCTATAACTGCACTCGCTTGATCTACATCAAAATCATCAGCAGCAGTTACCTCAGGGTAAACCAGCCGAACAACGTGGCCGGGTCTTACTTCAGTACTGCCAACACGAGCTAAAAGTTCTTTGGAATCTGAAAAACGCATTTTTGAAGCTGCTAGATCAAGCGACTTATCGGTAGCTTTCTTCCCAATATGTTCAAACGCAGTTCTCAATAAGGCTTTACCCATAACAACCATGCGTTCTTTATCAACTTCTCTAAGAGCTCTACGTATTGCGGTTTTTGCTTTACCGGTCTCAGTCATATCTAACCAAGTAGGTTGAGGGTTCTGTCCCTGAGCTGTTATAACCTCAACAGATTGCCCATTACGCAATTTAGTCCAAAGGGGAACTCTTAGGCCATCCACTTTTGCTCCAACGCAAGAATTTCCTATTCTTGTATGAATGGCATATGCAAAATCGATTGGAGTTGCACCTGTAGGAAAAGTTAAAACATCTCCTTTTGGTGAAAAACAAAAAACTTTATCAGCGTACATTTCAAGTTTAACAGCTTCTAAGAAAACTTCATGATCTTCTTCGCTATCAAATTCATCTATTAGCCGTGTAATCCACTGTACTGGATCAACTGTAAATGGGTTTTCGCTTCTTACACCATCACGATACGACCAATGAGCGGCTACACCACTCTCTGCCACATCGTGCATTTGACGCGTTCTAATTTGAACTTCTACTTGTTTTCCATCACGCCCAGATACAGTGGTATGAATAGATCTATAGCCATTTGATTTGGGTTGGCTAATATAATCTTTAAATCGTCCTGGAACAGCTTTCCAACGGCGATGGATTACTCCAAGAATTCGATAACAATCTACTTCAGAAGAACAAATAATTCGAAATCCATAGATATCTGAAAGACGTGAAAAAGATAACTCCTTTTCTTGCATTTTACGCCACATGGAGTAGGGTTTTTTCGCTCGTCCTAAAACCTCTGCTTCTATGTACTCTTTTCCAAATTCTGAATGCATATCACGTGAGATTCGTTGGATTACATCACCCGCATCTTTTTGCAAATTGATGAACCTTCTTATTATAGATTCCCGACCTTTTGGATTAAGAATTTTAAATGCTAGATCTTCTAGATCTTCACGAATAAATTGCATACCCATTCTACCGGCCAAAGGAGCAAAAATATCCATTGTTTCACGGGCTTTTTGCTGCTGCTTATTGCGAGGCATTGCTTTTATTGTGCGCATATTATGCAGCCTATCGGCGAGCTTAACAAGAATAACCCTGATATCTTGCGCGACAGCCATTAACAACTTTCGAATGTTTTCAGCTTCTTGTGTCTCCATAGAGCTCAATTGAATTTTGGTTAATTTTGTTACCCCATCAACAAGTTCGGATATTTCGTGGGAGAACAACCTAGAGATATCCTGCTTCGTTGAGCCAGTATCTTCAATCGTATCGTGCAGCAGCGCTGTAATGATTGTCGCGTCGTCTAAACGCTGCTCAGCCAAAATTTCCGCTACTGACACAGGGTGCGTAAAATAAGGCTCTCCAGATTTTCTAAACTGACCTTCATGTTTAGTTTGGCCATAATTATAGGCCTCAACAATTTTAGCTGAATTTGATTTTGGATTATATTTTGAGACTAAATCTGCAAGAGCTTCTGCCGTTAACATGCATTTTCCAGCGAGACTTTATCTTGTCACTGCCCCTTTGCTGCCATCAAAGCCCTCAAGAGCTTTTCCTCAGACATATCATCTTCGGCTGGTTGATCAGCCTCTCCACCCATGAGCATCGCCATTGAATCTTCCTCTGGTTCATCGACCTCAATCTGAGTTTGGTTCGACTCGATCAATCTCTCACGGAGCTCATCAGCAGACTGCATTTCATCAGCAATTTCTCGCAATGATACAACAGGGTTCTTATCATTATCTCTGTCTACAGTAATAGCTGAGCCAGAAGATATTTCTCTTGCTCTATGGGATGCGAGCATAACCAGATCAAATCTGTTAGGAATTTTATCTACACAATCTTCTACAGTAACCCGTGCCATGTGAATCTCCTGGAGTTTTCTCGTTGATCTCGAGCGTATAAAAGCTCCTTACTTTAAAGACAAGTATTTATTGCACTATCTTAATATTCTTTTTTATTTTCTCAGGTAATTCTTCGCAGAGTTGCAAAACTGTTTTGTTAAGTATTGGATGTATCCAGTTGGGCTGAATATCTAAAAGCGGTAATAAAACAAATTCTCTTTCTTGAATTCTAGGATGAGGTACAATTAATTCACTCGGTATTTTTTCCCTCTGTTCACTCAACGGCAGGTTATACCACTCTTGAAATATTTCTTTGCTTGGAAGCACCTGTGCCTCGAGCGCAAGTAAATCCAAATCCAATGTCCTAGCGCTCCATCGGGAAACCCTCTGTCTGTCAAATTTTTCTTCTATTTCATGCAGTTTCTGCAACATTTTTTGCGGAGAGTAATTAGCTTCCACTTTGACTACGGAATTGATGAAATTTGGCCCACTTCCTTCTGGATAAGCGGGAGTTTCGTAAAATCTACTTAGAGAAACTAAATTAATACCATTTTTATTTAATTCGACTGTTGCTCGCTTAATTATATCCAGCGGTTCAGAAATACCTAAGCTGATATTACTTCCTAGAGCTATTAAGAATTTATGTTTATTTTGGTTCATACATTTTAGTCTCAGAGCAATAAAAATATTAAGCGGCTATCTATTAAGATCTTAAAATCAAATAGCTAAAATTTTACGTAAATAAAAGTTAACAAAAAAATAAAATAATCAAAATTTACTATTTACGGATATTGGTACGCTACATATTGTTGAATATAATTACTTTGCTTTGAGATGAATATGGAAAAGCCAGAACTAAAAATCTTTCTAGCAGCGCCGAGAGGATTCTGTGCTGGAGTTGATCGTGCAATTCAAATTGTAGAGATGGCATTAGAAAAGTGGGGAGCGCCAGTCTACGTAAGACACGAAATTGTACATAATAAATTTGTAGTTGACGGTTTAAAGGACAAAGGCGCAATTTTCGTTGAAGAACTGGACGAATGTCCTGATGACCGCCCAGTTATTTTTTCTGCGCATGGTGTGCCGAAATCGGTACCGAATGCTGCAGAGGCAAGAAATCTCGTTTTCGTAGACGCCACCTGTCCGCTAGTCAGCAAGGTTCATATTGAAGCAGAACGCCATAACAAAAATGGATTGCAAATTGTAATGATTGGTCACCGCGGCCATCCTGAAACAATCGGTACAATGGGACAACTGCCAGATGGAGAAGTTTTACTTGTTGAGAATGAATTGGACGTGCAAAATTTAGAGGTAAGGGATACCCAAAATCTTGCCTATGTCACACAAACAACGCTATCTATCGACGACACTTTTTCGGTGGTTCAAGCGCTACAGGAAAAGTTTCCCGCAATACAAGGCCCACATAAAGAGGATATTTGCTACGCAACAACAAATCGACAACTGGCGGTCAAGAAAATAGCAAACAAGATCGACGCGCTGTTAGTAGTGGGTGCTCCAAATTCATCTAATTCTAAACGCTTAGTAGAGGTAGGAAAAAGGGCTGGCTGTAAATACTCTCAACTCGTTCAAAGAGCCAGTGAAATAGATTTTAGAGCATTAGAAGGTATAGAAAATTTGGGTATTACCGCAGGTGCATCAGCCCCAGAAGTTCTTATAAATGAAGTCATTGACGTCTTCAAAGAGCAGCATCATGTTGATGTGGAAATCGTTGAAACCGCAGTTGAAAACGTTAACTTCAAAGTGCCAAGAGTTCTAAGAGAACCAACGTGAAAAAAATCCCTAATTCGGCTTTAATTTTGGGTTTAGCAGGTCTGATACCGTTTTTTTGGGGCGCAGCAACATCTTTAGATTTTGTTTTAGAGAATTTGAAACTAACTGGTCTCAGTGAGGAATATACCGGCTCTAGCATAAATCTGATTTACGGCACTATTATTCTCGCCTTTATGTCTGGCGTTTTATGGGGCTTTGCAGCCAATGTCACTGATCAAAAACGACCAGTTGGATTTATATTATCAGTTTTACCCGCGCTATGGGCCTTTTTTACTTTTAACGGTATATTAATCAATCCATTCATGAGCTTAATTATTGGTTTCTTAGGGGTCTTTGCAGTTGATATACGCTTCTATTATTGGCAAATAACTCCAGAATGGTGGCTATCTTTAAGAAGTATTTTAACATTTTTTGTTATCATTTTCTTGTCTGTAAACTTGGGGTGGTAAATGGATAATATAACGATTGATGTCTATAATAAAAATGCTGCTGAATATGCAAATTTAGATATAGATAACGTTTCTTTGAAAGCATATCGTGATTTTTCAAGTGCCTTGCCAAAAAATGGTCTCGTTTTGGACTATGGGTGTGGGCCTGGTTATTTTGCAAAAAAATTTTTAGCAGATGGTTTTAAGGTTAATGCTTTCGATGCATCAGAGAAAATGATTGAAATCGCCTCAATAGAAACACAAGTCGACTGGTGGGTAGCTGATTTCAAATCATTTCATGCCACCAATAAATATGATGGAATTTGGGCTAACTTTTCACTTCTACATGCTTCAAAAAAAGATTTCACACCATTAATTCGAACCATATTCAAAAGTCTGAAGCCTGATGGTTTATTTAGTCTTGGTTTAAAATTAGGAAGTGGTGAAAAGCGCGATAAGATTGGTCGAAAATATTCATACTTTGAAGAACATGAGTTAAGAAATATACTTTTAAAAGAAAAATTTAATCATATTTCGCATCACAAAGGTGAGGCAATAGGATTAGATGGTGAAAGTGCAAATTTTATCATACTTCTTAGTCATGCATAGTTTATTTGCATACACAGATGGAGCTTGCTCTGGAAATCCTGGCCCTGGAGGATGGGGCGCGTTATTGGTTGCTAAGAACCAGGAGAAAATTCTCAAGGAAAGAGAACTTTGCGGGGGTCAGGCAGACACAACTAATAACCAGATGGAATTATTAGCGGCGATATCTGCTTTGGAAGCTTTGGACAGACCCAGTAAAATAACAATTATTACGGACAGTTCTTATGTCAAAAATGGCGTGACCCAGTGGTTAGAAAATTGGAAAAATAACAAATGGAAAACAGCGTCAAAAAAACCTGTTAAAAACATGGAATTGTGGCGCAGATTAGACCATGCTCGGTCAAGCCATGAAGTTACCTGGGAATGGGTTAAGGGGCATGCTGGCCACCCAGAAAATGAACGCGCAGATGAATTGGCTAGAAAAGGCATGGAGCCCTTCAAAACTCAAATTTAACGCAGCGCGAAGCTGGCCGATTGTCCTTTACCTTCATCAGAAATGAAACGAAGACGCCTACCATCAAAGGTTACTTCCTGGCAATTGTATTTGAGCTCTCGTTTTCCCCAAAGTAGATTTCTACAAAAAAAACCGTCTATCCAATCCCAATCTCCAATAACCTCCCTGCCAGCTGCGGAACCTTTAATTTTTCCGTCATTAGTTACAGAGAGTGAAATCAAAAATCGCTCTAATTTTTTATCAATAACTAAACTCTCGAAATCAGAACGATTAGTAATGATAGTTTCACTTGCTAAAACCTGGCTGGCCATTAACAAACATGCAATAAGTTTTAAACTGAAAGTATTAATAGCCGAAAATCCTTACTCGAGATCCAAAACTAGTTTAATCCCAATACATCCATCATATCATACTCACCAGGTTGCTTATCTTTTCCCCAAAGCACTGCTTTTAAAGCACCTCGGGCAAATATGTTCCTATCTGTTGCATTATGGCTCAGGGTCAATTGCTCACCATTTGATGCAAATAAAACATCATGCTTACCGACAATATCACCACCCCTGATTGAAGCAAATCCGATAGAACCTTTATTTCGCGCACCAATTATACCATCTCGACCTCTATCCGCAGATTGAGTTAGGCTTATGCCTCGCCCACTTGCCGCCGCTTCGCCTAGCATCAAAGCAGTTCCAGAGGGAGCATCAACTTTATTTTTATGATGCGCTTCAATAATTTCAATATCAAATTCATCATCCAGAGCTGCCGCAACCTTTTTAGTTAAAGCCACCAACAAGTTTACACCAAGAGACATATTTCCAGCTCTAACAACAACAGAGTGAAAGCTTGCTGCTTTAATTTTTTCTAAATCTTCTTCCGACATTCCAGTCGTGCCAATAACATGAGTAGCCCGAGCTTGTGCAGCTAACTTTGAGAACTCAATTGTTGCTGAAGGTGTAGTGAAATCAATAATAGCCTCAGCATTTGCTATTACTTCTATTGGATCTTCAGAAACAGCGATTCCAATTTCTTTACCACCCATTGCGACACCTATATCCCGTCCAACCCATTCGTGGTTTGCACGTTCCAGCGCGCCTACAAGTTCTAGTTTTTCACTCGCGGTTATTAGATTAACCAGAGTTTGCCCCATACGCCCAGAAGCACCAGTTACTACCACTTTAAGTAAATCAGCCATTTTTATGTCCTTAGTACTTTGCTATAATGTCCATAACGTGCGTGCACGAGTTTGGCAAAGATCAATATTAAGGTAATAGTTTATCGCAAATGGCAAAGAATAATTTTAATGATGGCCCCGGACCATCACAAAGGCAATTACGGGTAGGAGAGCTTATACGAAGAGCACTTTCTGATATCTTGATGCAAGGAATAATTCATGATCCTGATTTAAATAGAATTTCTGTAACAGTCAGTGAAGTTACTGCATCTCCAGATCTAAAAATTGCAACGGCTTATGTTTGCCCCCTAGGAGGAAAAGGGGGAGAGGGTTTAATTGCACTTTTAGCAAAAAATAAGTCTGAAATTCGTAGGTCAATTTCAAAAAAATTAACCTTGAAATATACTCCTGACCTTAGATTTCGCATAGATGAAACATTTGACAGAATGGACGAGACAAGAAGGCTTTTTAGTCAGGAAAACGTAAAGCGAGATTTAGATAGAGAATGAAGATTTATATTCTTATCTTAGCATTATGGTTTACGCCCGTTTGGTCTGCCGAGTGCAAGGACTTCAGGTTTCGAGAAACTTCCTTCACAGCTTGTACAGCCAAACTACCAAAGGATGATATACGGCTGTTTTTACATGATAAAACTGGCAAAAATTTTGGGCAGTTCCAAAAACTAGGTAATTTTTTAAACCAGCAAGGTCTCGATATTGTTTTCGCTACAAATGGCGGCATGTATCACGCCGATAGGTCTCCAGTTGGCATGTATGTTGAAAACTTTAGCGAATTTTCACCTCTCATCACTATAGAGGGGCCAGGTAACTTTGGGTTGTTACCTAATGGTGTGTTTTGCTTTAATAAAAGAGAATTTGTAATCCTTGAAACAAGAAAATTTGCGCAAGCTGGAGTGCATTGTCAATACGCAACACAATCAGGTCCTTTGCTTGTCATTAATGGCAAAATTCACCCAAAATTTATAAAGGGTGGGCCTTCAAAATTCATACGAAGCGGAGTTGGTGTTAGTACAGATGGATTGGAAACTGTATTTTTAATTTCAAATGAACCAGTGAATTTTCATCACTTCGCTAGCGTTTTCCTAGATCATTTAGCAATTAATAATGCTCTGTATTTAGATGGTAATATATCCAGGCTCTACTCACCAAAACTTAATCGACTAGATTTTGGTTTCGATATTGGACCTATTGTTGCGGTAGTAGCGCCGGCAGAATAGCCAACGCTATCAAATTTAGGTTAGCTAGCTAGCGCCTCAATTGTTTGTTTTGAAGAACTATTAGAAATATGGACCTTTCTAGGCTTCAAAGCCTCAGGAACCTCTTTTTTTAAATCTATGTGAAGCATTCCATCTGAATGGTTTGCCCCTTTGACTTGCACGTGATCAGCCAGCTGAAAACGACGCTCGAAGCTCCGGGTTGCAATACCTCTATGCAAGAAATTCTTTTGTCTTTCGTCAGAATTTCCGGCAGAAATGAATAAGGAGTTCTCTCTAACTTCAACATTTAGATCAGCTTCAGAAAAACCGGCAACTGCCACAGAGATACGATATGCATCTTCGTCAATTTTCTCTATATTATATGGTGGGTAACTAGATGTTTGATTGTCTGAAGTAAGAACACGGTCAAACATATCCGCTATTTGGTCAAAACCTACAGTGGCTCTGTAAAGTGGTGAAAAATCAAATTGTCTCATTGTATATCCTCCTATGAGCGATTCCAATTTGCGCCTACCCGTAAATCGGCGTAGGCATTTTATCTGACGAGACCCATATACGGCATCTCACTTCAAGATGTGGGGATAAAAAAATCAATTTCAAGAAGCTAGAAAAGTTTTCTACATAATTTTTGGATCTGCAAAACTTTACCTAATGTTTATCATTTAATTTATTAGGTTTTGGGCCTCCCGTTGCCCAGTCAATCAGTTCGACTGTGTGAACTACTGGAATATTTGTTGAGGAGGAAATTTGCATCATGCAGCCTAAGTTTCCAGCTGCAATTATATCAGGTTTTTTCGCCTCTAAACTTTGGATTTTTCTATTTTTTAACTCTTGTGAGATTTTTGGTTGCAAAAGATTATATGTGCCGGCAGAGCCACAGCAAAGGTGAGAATTTTTTGGTTCACTAATTTTATAGCCACACTTTTTAAGCATGTCCTTGGGAGAATTACTTATTTGTTGCCCATGCTGGAGAGAACAGGCTGAATGATAGGCAACGTTTATATCGTTTTCTGCCCGATCAGGGAGCTCTAATTCAACTAGAATCTCGGAAATATCTTTGGTCAAACCCGCAATAACCTTGGCCTTCTCTTCATGTTCAGTCCCTTGAAACATATGGTGATAGTCTTTTACAGTTGTCCCGCACCCACTTGTATTAATGACGATCGCATCCAAACCATTGTTGCTAAGTTCTGAATACCATGCATCGATATTTTTAATCGCTGCAGATTGTGCATCGCATGTTTTTCCCATGTGATGGCTCAGAGATCCGCAGCAGCCCTGACCTTCAGATATGACAATTTCACACCCAAATCGTTTCAAGACTCTAATTGTGGCGTCATTTATGTCTGTGTCTAAGGCTCTTTGTGCGCAACCAGTCATTAAAGCTACCCGCATCTTCTTAGTAATTTCGGGAAAAAAGCTCTGCGGACTATCATTTAAACTAATCCCTGGTATTTTTTTGGGAACCATGTCAATCATCGCTTTTAATCTCGGATCTGGTATCAGCCATGAAAATGGCTTAGCTATTTTTGCCATTATTAGCGCCATCCGGAACCTGATTGGATATGGTAAAATTTTACTCAAAGACCATCTTAGAAATCTCTCATCTAAAGGTCTTTTATATTTATCCTCAATATAGGCGCGAGCATGGTCAACAAGATGCATATAGTGGACACCGGATGGACAGGTAGTCATACAAGCCAGACAGGACAAGCATCTATCAATATGAGTAACTGTCTTTTTATCTGGAGTTCGACCCGACTCCAGCATTTCTTTTATTAAATAGATTCTTCCCCTAGGACTATCGAGCTCATCGCCTAAAACCTGATAGGTCGGACATGTCGCAGTACAAAACCCGCAGTGTACACATGATCTAAGAATTTCATTTGACCTTTTGAAATCTAAATCAGTGAGTTGTTGTTTTTCAAAAAAAGTTTGCATCAGTTCAATAGTTCCCGGTTCAAAAGCATTTTAGGATCAAACTTTTTTCGAATAGAATTACTTAGTGTCTTTTCTGCAGTCGAAATTGGATGAAATTGCTCAAATTTTCCCAGCAGACACATAGCATGACCTGCTACTTTTTGCATTTTTTCACGGACGTCAAAACCTTCATCAACTCTTAACCAAACGAGACCGCCGCACCAATCAAGAAAACCAACTTTAGGGTTCAACATTTGTATTATCTTTACACCATCAGTAGGTCTTACAGAAACTCGCCATAGATCGCCTTTAATATTTTTCAAAAAATCTAAATTACTTACATTTTGCCAAAACTTTTTGCTTTCTTCCATCTCCAAAATATCAACTTCAAAATCAGAAAACTCTCCAAGCAGCTGCTTAATCCGATATTTTACTGATTTATCAAACCCCTCGACTCGGATATAAGATACTCGCGAGCCAACATCGTAAAAAGTGCCTGAAACATCATAAGGCGTATTAATTGCCTTATTTAGAATATTTGCATCACAAAAATTTATTTTGAGCGTTGATTGGGTCTCAGCTATTGGAAGAACCTTAAATGAAACTTCTGTTATCACGCCCAGAGTTCCCCAGCTTCCTGCCATGAGCTTGACAAGATCGTAACCTGTCACATTTTTCATAACCCGCCCGCCATTTTTTACTATTCTGCCCAATCCGTCAACAAATCGTACGCCCAACAAGTGATCTCTGGCCGCCCCCACTTGTACTCGACGTGATCCACTCGCATTTGTAGCAAATACTCCACCAATCGTTGAGTTGCCCGGCAAACTTAAAAGATGCTTTAACTCAGGAGGCTCAAATGCAAGTTGCTGATTTTCTTTTTGCAGCGTGTTTTTAATTATGGACAGGGGCGTGCCTGCTTTTGCGACCATTGTTAAGGCACCTGGTTCGTATTCTACAATCCCATTCAATGCAGAGGTTGAGATAATTTTTTCTTCAGTGGCTTCTAACCGTGATTGACCTCCAGCGATGTGTAATGGCTCTGTCTCCTTAATTAAAACTTCGCTAATTTCACTTTCAGAACTTGGCACTAAGCTGACAGTGTTCATGCAGCTGTCTCTTGCGTTGCGCCAGCTCGCCTTTTAGCGGAAGCATCTAAAGGAAACACTTTTGTTGGATTAAGTAACCATTTGGGATCGAAAACATCCTTTATGGCCATTTGCGCTTCCAAATCATCGGCTGAGTATTGAATATGCATCAGATCACGCTTTTCAATACCGACTCCATGTTCGCCCGTTAAACATCCACCGACTTCAACACATAGTTTCAAAATTTCAGCCCCAAAGGCTTCACAGGTTTCTAGATCACCCGGTTTGTTAGCATTATAAAGTATAAGTGGGTGCATATTGCCATCGCCTGCATGAAATACATTACCAACATCCAATCCGAATTCTTTACTCATTTCAGAAATACGTTTCAGGACAAATGGAAGTTTTGAAACTGGAATTGTGCCATCTAGACACATGTAATCGTTAATTTGACCCATGGCACCAAATGCGGATTTTCGACCAAGCCAAATTCTATTAGCTTCATCAGTATTCTTTGCTCGGCGTAATTCTACAGGATTATGTTTATTCGCAATCTCGATAATTTTGGCTAATTGCTCTTCTATCTCTACTTCAGAGCCCTCTACTTCAATAATTAATAAAGCTTCACAATCTGGATATCCAGCCTGAGAGAAGGCATCTGTAGCTCGGATACAGGGCCTATCCATAAACTCAATTGCGACTGGTAAAATACCTGCCTTTATAATATCCGAAACACACTGCCCTGCCACTTGGCTATCGTTATAACCAATCAAAACCGGTAATGCGCCCTCAGGTTTATGCAAAATACGTAAAGTTGCCTCTGTGACAATTCCCAATTGCCCTTCAGATCCACAAATTAAACCAATTAAGTCGTATCCAGAAGAATCGAATTGGGAGCCACCCAAATCTATAATTTCACCCTGCATAGTAACCATTTTTACTGCAAGAAGGTTATTGGAAGTCACACCATACTTTAGGCAATGGGCCCCACCAGAATTCATAGCAATATTTCCTGAAATGGCACATGCCAGCTGACTTGATGGATCTGGTGCGTAAAAGAAGCCATCGCTTTCTACTTCTCCGGTCACGCTTAAATTAGTACGCCCAGTCTGTACACGCATTAATCTATTTGGGTAATCAACTTCTAGAGTTTCATTCATTCGAGCGACACCGAGTACTAGGCTATCCCCCGTGGGCAATGCTCCTCCAGCTAATGACGTCCCAGAACCACGAGGGACTACGGGCACATCTAAGTCCCAGCATATTTTTACTATATTGGCTACCTCTTCAGTAGTGCGAGGTAACACCGCAACCATTGGTGGGCATCTATAGGCAGATAATGCATCACATTCATATGCAAGCGTCTCTCGAGGGTCATCAATGACAGCATCACGAGGCAAAAATGATAGTAGCTTGTCAACTAACTCCATTTTTTTTGCTAAAATACTAGGGTCTGGATCTGTTAAATACATTGCTTTTCTCTATATTGGTAAAATAATATAACCAATTTGACAGTTTGGCAACTACATCAAAACTGAATAAAGTGAAGAAAAAAGGTTTTTACGAGTTATGAATAATAAAAAAGTTAATACTCCAAGCGCTGAAGGTATTGCAGCAGCAGCTCGTACCGCAACAAAATCCCAAAATTTGCCCCCAGTGATGAGTTGGAACCCACCATTTTGCGGAGATTTAGATATTCGCATTGCGCGTAATGGTACTTGGTTTTATTTAGGGACTCCCATTGGGAGATTTGAGCTAGTAAAATTATTCTCTTCAATTTTAAAAGTTGAAGATGGTAAATATTTTCTTGTAACTCCCGCAGAAAAAGTAGGAATTAAAGTAGATGATGCCCCATTTATCGCAGTCGATTTTAATGAGATTGAAATTAGGGGAGAGAAAGCACTAAAATTTGAAACTCATGTGGGCGATCAAGTTATCGCAAACGTTGAAAACCCAATACGCGTAGAGAGGGATGCCGTATCAGACGAACCTTCCCCATATATTCACATCCGTAACGGTTTGGAAGCGTTGATAGATCGAAAGACTTTCTATCGCCTTGTTGAGATTGGGCAACATAAAAAACACGATAATGAAGATTGGTTTGGGATCGTGTCCGCCTCTTCTTTTTTTCCGATTATCAAATCTGAAGATTTAGATAATTCAATCTAAACCTACAAAATTATCTTTATAAAAATTGTACCAATTTTTTCCCATAATATTCTCAACTTCACTCTTATCAAAACCAACGTCAGCTAAACCTTTCTCAATATTTTTAAAATCTCTATTATCTGAAAACCAATCTGGCTGCTTTGGAAAACCTGGATTCTCTGAAGAACCTTCACCATAATCAATTGTTTTGCTCCAACGCCCTACTCGCATCCACTCTACAACACTATCAGGTTGATCTTGGCATAAATCTGACCCAATACCGAGACTTCCAATACCATATTTGTCAGCTGACCGAGCAACCATTGAACAAAAATCAGGTAATGTGCATTGAGAACCATTTTTTAAATGATGGGGATACAAAGAAAAACCAATCATTCCCCCATTCGATACGACCGCCTCTATTACCTCATCTCGTTTATTTCTAAGCGCAGGATGCCATGAAAAAGGGTTGGCATGAGTTATTGCTATTGGGCGTTCTGATATCTCCGCTGCTTGAATTGTCGATTGATCTGCTGAATGGCTCATATCTACAACCATCCCCACGCGGTTCATTTCCTTAATAACCTGTTTACCCATTCTAGTAATACCGGCGTCATGGTCTTCATAGCATCCAGTAGCAAGTAGCGATTGATTATTGTAAGTCAGTTGCATGAAGCGAGCCCCGAGGGTATGCAAAATTTCAATCAAACCAATATCGTCTTCTATTGGTGAGGGGTTCTGGAACCCAAAAAATATGGCTGTTCGATTTGTTTTTTTTGCTAAATCAATATCTGCTGCAGTAGAGCCCTTGATTATCAGGTTAGGATATTTTTCAAACCAGAAATTCCATTTTTCAAAATTCAAAACTGTTTCCCGAAATGTCTCATGGTAAGAGATGGTCACATGAACAGCATCTACTTTTCCCTCTCTCATCTGATTAAATATTTTTTCCGACCAATTCGCATATTGGAGGTTGTCAATTATAATCATTTCTAATGCGCCTCCGCCCAATTCATCCCTCGACCAGCATCAACCGACAACGGTATATCCATTTTCAAAAAGGGTAGTGAAGCCGCTTCCATAATTGACCGGACCTGAACAATCAAATCCTCACAAAACTCCTCTTTGACTTCAAATAATAGCTCATCATGCACCTGAAGGAGCATTTTTGCCGGTAAATCTTTAATTGCTTCTGGCACTCTAATCATCGCACGCCGAATAATATCCGCTGCTGTGCCCTGAATAGGCGCGTTAATGGCTGCTCTTTTTGCGAAACCAGCCATTGGACCCTTTGCGTTTATCTCAGGCGTGTGAATAACTCTGCCAAAAAGAGTTTCAACATAGTTATTTTCTTTACTGAATTTGACGGTCTTATCCATATATTCCTTTATTCCAGGAAACCTTTCAAAGTAACGATCTATAAAACCTTGCGCCTCAGAACGCGGGATGCGTAAATTTCTTGCTAGTCCAAATCCAGAAATCCCATAGATAACACCAAAATTTATCGCTTTTGCCTGACGGCGGATTTCGGATGTCATTGCATCTAGAGGCACGTCAAACATTTCTGAAGCCGTCATAGCATGAATGTCCAAGCCATCATGAAATGCCTGCTTTAGAGCGTCAATTTGTGCGATATGGGCTAAAATTCTTAGCTCAATTTGACTGTAATCTAGGCTTACTAAAATATTACCTCTTTCGGCGACAAATGCTTCTCGAATTCGCCGTCCATCTTCCGTCCTTATTGGTATGTTTTGTAGGTTAGGCTCAGTTGATGACAGTCGACCGGTAACAGCTCCAGCAATTGAATAGGAAGTATGAACGCGGCCAGTATTTGGATTTATGTGATCCTGCAGTGCGTCAGTGTAAGTAGATTTAAGCTTACTTAATTGCCGCCAATCTAGGACCCTTTTGGGAAAATCATAGCTCGTTGCCAGATCCTCTAGTATATCAGCTCCAGTCGCATAAGCTCCATTTTTCCCTTTTTTACCTCCTTGATAACCCAGCTTATCAAACATAATTTCACCCAATTGCTTTGGGCTTCCCACATTAAAAGTTTCTCCAGCCAATTCATAAATTTCAGCTTCAAGACCGGCCATTTTTTGGGCAAATGCATTTGACATTCGACTTAGCGTTTCTCGATCCACTTTAATTCCATTTTGCTCAACTTGAGCTAAAACTGATACTAATGGACGTTCTAAAGTTTCATAAACTTTAGTCACTTTTGATAGGTGTAATTTTTGCTTAAAGATTTTCCAAAGGCGTAACGTTATATCGGCATCCTCAGCTGCATAAACTACAGCATCTTCTATCTTAACTTTATCGAAAGTTATTGCCGATTTTCCAGAACCAATGAGCGTTTTTATAGCAATTGGTGAGTGATCTAAATATCTCTGTGATAAAGCGTCCATACCATGATTATGCAGCCCTCCGTGCAAGGCGTACGACAAAAGCATTGTGTCATCAAATACAGTGACCATTACTCCGTATCGGCTTAAAACCTTTGCATCATACTTAATATTCTGTCCAATTTTCAGAATACTATCATCCTCTAAAACTGGCCTTAAGCAATCCAAAACAAATTCTAAATCGAGTTGCCCTTCGGCCAATTGCGAATTTTCGAACAAGTCATCATTTTGTCCCTCTTTATGACCCATCGGAATATAGCAAGCCGAACCGATTTCTATCGCCAACGAAATACCAACCAATTCGGCCAACATATCATTTAACGAAGTAGTTTCTGTGTCTATAGCCACATATCCATTTTCATAAATTTTATTAATCCACGTTTGGAGCTGATCCACGGTCTTGATGTGTTCATATTTTTCACTGTCAAAGGGAATTTGCTCTGCATAACTGATATTATTATCTTGATCAAAAGTGTTAGATGTAGGGATTTCTACATCGAATTTTTCTGCAATACGCTTAGTTAGCGTCCGAAATTCCATTTTTTCCAAAAAATCTAATAATTGATTTGGAATAGGTGCATTAAATTCGAGGTCTTCGAGCCCAAATTCCAGCGGCGTATTGCAATCTAATGTAACAAGTTCTTGGGATAATTTAATTTGTTCTACGTTGTCTATAAGCGTTTGCCGCCTTTTAGGCTGCTTAATTTCATCTGATCGACGAAGTAATTCGTCAAGATCACCAAATTCATTAATCAAAGTGGCAGCAGTTTTAACGCCTATGCCCGGAGCGCCAGGCACATTGTCGACACTATCACCTGCGAGGGCTTGAACATCAATAACTCGATCTGGATATACGCCAAATTTCTCAAACACGCCTTCTCTGTCAATACGCTTATTTTTCATGGCGTCATACATTTCAACGCCATCACCAACTAACTGCATCAAATCTTTATCAGAGCTAATAATTGTAACACGACCGCCTGCGTCACGAGCTTTAAAGGCTAGAGTAGCTATAATGTCATCTGCCTCAAAGCCTTCCATTTCTTCACAGGCGATGTTGAAGGCTTTCGTAGCTTCTCGCGTCAATGGAAATTGAGGAACTAGATCTTCAGGAGCAGGCGGGCGATTTGCCTTATAACCATCATAAATTTCATTTCGAAAACTGTGACCTGAATGATCAAAAATTACTGCAACATGGGTGGGAGCATCGGGCCCGTTGTTATCCTCTACGTAGCGATTTAGCATATTACAAAAACCGCTGACAGCGCCAATGGGCAAACCATCTGATTTTCTCGTCAGAGGTGGAAGCGCGTGATATGCTCGGAAAATAAAGGCTGAACCATCAATCAAGTGTAAGTGATGACCTTTTCCAAAACCCATGGCTGGCTCTCCCAATATCTCAAGCAGAATAAACTAGTCTCTAAACGGTGACTATCACTTTTAACCTTAAAACTAATTAAGGCTATTTTTTATTTATCAAATTTTTTTAGTCCTTAAGGGCTAAATCTTTATGTTGTATCCTACAATCGCAGTAAGGACATCCCACCCAGCCTTGCTCTAGCGGAATTTGAAGCCAAACTCGCGGATGTCCTAGAGCTCCCTCACCACCGTCACAGGCCACTCTATATGTATCAACAATTTTTATCTCGGGAGCATCTAATGACATTTGATTTCTCTAAATCTCTTTATTTAATTTAAAATAGTTTTATACCAAAGGCTTTGTTAGGATTGAGATACCATTCTACCTAAATTGCGTCCACCAATTATATGTGTATGGAAATGTGGAACTTCTTGAATAGCATCTGGGCCAGTATTTGCTATGGAACGAAATCCTGTTCCGCCAGATAAAGGCTGAA